>CAKZLT010000163.1 GCA_937127195.1 uncultured Saprospiraceae bacterium | reverse complement strand
TTTTAGGTGTTTTTTTTATAAAAATGTCTAAAAACCGTTTCAAAATTTCAAAAAAAGAGTCTTTAGACCTAAAAATATTTGTAGAGACAAATTATATCAATCATTAGAATGGCTTTAGCCATGACCATATCAATAATAAAAGGTAAAACATTACCTAATCATAAAACAACGAACTAACATGAATCGAGGATTATCAAATAGAGGAATCAAAGCATCAAAAACCATCATGAGGGTCGATATGGAAGCCTATTTTGAAGCTATCCAAAATTTATATGATAAAAATGAAAACCCTAATGGGACATTTCCCCTCAATATGGCAGAGAATAAACTTTCTTGGCATCTTTTAAAAGATAAAATACAAGCTATCTCTCGCGAAAAAGACATTCCAGAATGGGTCGCAGGTTATACATCGGGGAAAGGCTCGTCATCATTTCGAGAAGCAGCAGCACATTTTTTGAGTGAATGCTTGGCAGGAATTGACCTTGATCCAGAGTTATTAGCTTTCTCGGCAGGTGCGACAAGTGTGGTCGAGATGACCGCTTTAGTACTCGGTGACGAGGGTGATGTCATGGCAGTTCCTGCGCCTTGTTATCCTGTCTATAAGCAAGATGTTGCCAATATTGCCAATATGGAACGCTATGATATTATTACACATCATGATATTTCGGAGATTAAAAATGGCTTAATCTTGAATATTGACCACCTCGAACACACTAAAAAAGAGATTGAAAGTCAAGGTAAGCGGTTTAAAATGTTGGCTTTGACCAATCCAGATAACCCGACTGGTGGGCTTTTTTCTTATAAAAAACTACTCGAAGTAGCTGAATGGTGTATCGAAAACGAAGTGCATTTGATTGTAAATGAGATTTATGGTTTATCATTAATTGATACAACTCATCCTGCAATCGCGGCAGATTATTCGAGTGAATTGCCTTTTGTGTCTTTTATTCAAATCATGAAAGACAAGCAAAGTGATTATTTACACTGGTGGTATTCTTTATCAAAAGATTTTGGCATTTCGGGTTTTCGGATGGGCGCGACTTATTCTTATAACGAAGCCTTTATTAACGCTTACGAAAACATTAATTATTCTCATTTGACTTCCAATTATACGCAATGGATAATGGAGGAAGTGTTCAAGGATTTGGATTTTGTAAAGAAATACATCGCAACCAATCAACGATTACTCACAGAAGCTTATGTTATTGTGATTCAAAAACTTCGTGAATTGAATATTGAATACGTTCCGTCGAGAGGAAGTTTGTTTATTTGGGCGGATTTTTCAAAATTCTTAACCGAAAACACCTTGGAGGCAGAGCGTGCTTTTTGGTCGCTTTTTTATGAAAAAACGGGTATTTTACTCACGCCTGGTGAAGGATTTGGACATACAAAGCGTGGTTTGTATCGAATTGTTTATCCGTTCTTTGGGAGTGAAGCGTTGGAAGTCGCGATGAAGCGATTGGAAAATTTTGTAAAAAATAATTAATAACTGATGTAATAAGGCAAAATTTTGTAGTCTAGCCTTTAATTAGTAGCATGGAAACGCTGATGAACAAGTTCATACGCTGACAACTTCGTTGTTCGCAGATAAACCTGCCACTGCTGTCAGGCTGGCGCGGATTTAACTGGCTATTTCATTCAAATTCGGTTTAAAAAGCATCATTAATTCTAGATTTAGCTTTTTTGATTAAATTTTAATGAAGAAAAAATTTAAATCCGCGTCCGTCTGCGAATTGCGAAGCAATCAGCGTATGAACTTGTTCATCAGCGTTCCCATGCTATTACCCTAGACTGAAAACAGGACTTAATCTAAGATGCTAACGGTAAAAAACAAGCATTCAAATAAGTATAAAAATAATTTATAAAATACTGATTTTCAACGCTCATTCTTTACGTTAGTCAGAATTGAAAAAACAAAAATGACAACTAAGCTAATTAACTATATATCAAATTATGTTCTACTTGATGAAGAAGAAATCGAAGTAATATCCTCTTTAATTCAAATAAAAAAATTTAAAAAAGGACAAATTCTATTAAAAGAAGGAGTGGTTTCTCAAACATCTTATTTTAATCTAAAAGGATGTGTAAGGTT
>CAKZLT010000162.1 GCA_937127195.1 uncultured Saprospiraceae bacterium | reverse complement strand
GCAGCAGTATTTCCTCAATGTTCAGAGCTTCCATTTCGGTTTTTATGTTTTGTATTAATTGAGCCTCTTGAGCTTCATTCAAATTTTCCAATACATAGAAAGCATTTTTATTAATGGTATTCCATAGCTTTTTAAATTCGTCCAAATGTGCATTTTTGATAAAGACTTTCTTTTTCGTTTTTTTGTCCGCGGCTTTCTGAACGTAAGTATTCGTATCGGTGGCAAACAAACCTTGAAGTACGGCTTCTTGTGCTTCGGGTAAGTTTTGCGCTTTGAGTAACTTCACAAAGTCAGGCGACTTTTCATAGACTCTTTGCCCATCAACCAACGCCTTACGAATAATCAATTTCTTATCTTTCAAAACATCATCAATCAAATCAATAACGGTATTATCATCAAAACCCGACTTCTCTTTGAGTATTCTGGTCAGTTCTTGCTCTGTAAATATTTCAGAAACTAAGAAAGAATTATTCAATATTTCGGTCTGAATTGCTTCAACAAAACCTTGTTCTTTACTCGACACAACAACATCCAAATTATTAATTTCCCAAAATAATTCTTGGTCATCATTCAGATTTTTGAGCGTATTTCGTTGCAAGTTTTGATTAACACAAATTCGTAAACCTCGCCCGATTTGTTGTAATTTTGATATTTCACTACCTTGATTAGACAATTTACAAATCGTAAAAACATTCGGATTATCCCAACCTTCTTGCAACGCCCAAATAGAAAAAATAAATCGAGTTGGGCTTTCAAACGATAATAATTTCTTTTTGTCGCTTAGAATTTCATTGACTCCAGCTTTTATTTTTGCGTCTTTATTTCCTTTGTCACCCGAAAAATATCCTTTGTGAACTTGTAATTGATTGTCATTATCAAAATCGTTTTGTAAATATTTGTAATAGTCGCTTGTTGGGTCAAGGCTACTTACGATTTCGTTATATTGTTTAATATATTCTTCTTCAAAAAAGGTTTTAACTTTTGGATTATCACCACGGAACAAACTGGTGTTGCTTTCCATAAAAAACAAAGTCAATGCTTTGATACCTTTTTCAAATAAGTTTTTTTCTTTTTCAAAATGTATTTTAATCGTTTCTTGCATCATTGTCCGCAGCGATTCGTCGGATAACGAATAATCTATATTTTCAATCGTACCATCAGCGAGGACAAGTTTAGTTTTATTAATTTTTTTGATGTTTTTATTATTAAAAACACCTCCAACGCCTAATGTGCGTCTAACGATTATTCCATTCGTTAGCGTGCTTACAATTGCCTGATACTTGCTTCCTTTCTTCTCAATACCAATAAGCGTATCAGTATCTTCGATTATATCTTGTGTATAAACCACAATTTTCTTCACCAAATTTTGTCGAAAAGAAGAAATACTATCTAGGACATAAGCCACATTTGATAGCGGTAAACTGTCTCTCTTTTTTGGAAAAGTTGCCCCAAATCGTAGAAGATAATTATCAAAACCTTTGAAGTAAGTTTTAAAGGCATTTCCCTCAAAACGGTGCGGTTCATCCATTATCACAATTGGATTTAAGCGTTTCAAAGATTCCAAATATGACCGTGGCGGTTCTGGATTAGTTGCGAATAATTCAGGTGTATTAATATCTTTTTCTAAAGGTCTATTCAGAATATTATCCTTGCTATTAAACGAACTCGGAGTCATTACCAAAACCGATAATTGCGACGTACCTATAAATTGTCTTATGGCAGAAATATTGCCGCTTTCGTAAACAAAAGTTTCAATTTCTTTCTCTTGTTCGTTGGCATAATAGCTTTTAAAATAGTCTTTAGTGTCCTCTAAATTGGTTTTTGTTCCTTCTCGAATAGGAACGGTTGGAATAAGAATAATGAATTTTTTGTACCCAAAGTTTTTCCTTAATTCAAAAATGGTTTTAATAAATGTAAAGGTTTTTCCTGTTCCAGTTTCCATCATTATATCGATGTTTTTGGAGTTTTGTTGTACAGGAAAGTTGTATTTATTTTCGTTATGATGTGCCGTTAGTACCTGACTAAATGCTTCTTTTTGGCGGAGTTTTTCAAAAAGGCTGATAATATTATTTACACCATCTTCTTGATAAGCTTGTATTTCATATTGAAACTGCTTGGCTTTTGTCATTATTTGCTATTTCTAAAAGTAGGTACAGTCGAATTTATTCGACTATATAATTAGTGCCTTTTAGTCGAATGAATTCGACGGTACAAACAAAAATACAAGAATAACCGCTGAATGAAAAGAAAACAAAAGAAGAATAAAACGAGTTTCTTTAGCATTAAGCTAAAAAATCCAAACAATTTAACGAAATTCGGACTTCAAACTAAAAAATACACATGAACGCAATAGAAGAATTAGAAGCACTCAAAGAGTTATTGTTGATAGAGAAGCAGGAAGATTTTGAGCAATTCAAAGCGTTGGTGGAAAGTTTGCCATTGATAGAACGTCGCGAAAAAGGCTTGTCATGGCATCCTGTCGAGATACTAAAAACGGGTTACAGCATTGGCGACCGTGCTTTTATTACGCTCAAAAGAACAAAGGATTTGAGTCAACCACATCGATTTCGTTCAGGCGGAACGGTGAGTTTGTTCTCTAATGACCCGAATGAGAAACGTAGAGAACGCTCTGGTGTAATCAATTATGTGGATAGAAATAAGATGAAAATCATTCTTAATTCCACGGATTTACCAAGCTGGATTGGTAGAGGTGATATTGGTGTGAATATGCTTTTTGATGAGACGACTTACATCGAAATGGAAAAGGCGGTCAATAAAACCATCAAAGCCAAAGGCGACCGATTGAGCGAATTGAGAGATATTCTATTGGGTGATTTGTCTCCGAGTTTCGCGCCTATTCCGCACCCGATTGTACTTCCGACACTCAACGAATCCCAAAATAATGCAGTCAATCATGTTTTGGCAGCGCGAGAAGTTGCAATCGTTCATGGTCCTCCAGGAACAGGAAAAACCACCACTTTGGTACACGCTTTGACTCAGATTAGCAAAACAGAAAGCACTATTTTGGTTTGTGCGCCGAGTAACGCCGCAGTTGATTTATTGACTGAACGGATTGCAAAAGCTGGAATGCAAGTGGTCAGGATTGGTAATATTTCGCGGGTAGATGAAGATTTGATTAACCATACTTTGGATGGTCAATTGGCAACGCACCCAGATATGAAAAACATCAAGAAGATAAAAAAAGATGCTTCTGATGCAAAACGAAAAGCGCAAAAATACCGCAGAAATTTTGGTCATGCCGAGCGTAGAGAACGCCAACAATTATATATAGAATCAAAAGAACTCAATCATTGGGCGAATCAAATGGAACAACGTTTGGTCGATAGAATTTTGTCTTCCGCGCAAGTAATTACTTGTACTTTGGTGGGCGCGACGGGCAAATATGTTTCGGATATGAAATTTCGAACATTGATTATTGATGAAGCGGCACAGGCATTAGAACCTGCAACGTGGATTCCGATTGCCAAATCAAGTCGCGTTATTTTCTTTGGTGACCCGTTGCAATTGCCGCCAACTGTCAAATCTGTAAAAGCCAAAAAAGGAGGTTTTCATATTACGTTGATGGAAAAAGGTTTAGAACGACATTCGGCAGCAACATTTTTACTCAACACACAATATCGAATGCACGAAGATATTATGGGTTTTTCTAATCAGCATTTTTATAATAATGAATTAGAAGCAGATGAGTCGGTTCGTTTGCGTGATTTGGGATTGGATACAGCGATGAATATGCCAGTAGAATTTGTAGATACGGCAGGTTGTGGATTTGAAGAGAAAATAAATCCAGAGTATAAAAGTCGCTATAATCCAGAGGAATTTTTGATATTACGAGAGCATTTGTACCAGTTGATTGCGATGTATGAAGAGGATGAACTACCTTCTATTGGTATTATTTCTCCTTATAAAGAACAGGTCATTCATATTAAAGAAATGATTCGAGAAGATGCCGATTTGACAGATTACCGATTTGATGTGAATACAATTGATGGCTTTCAGGGACAGGAACGAGATGTGATTTATATTTCGCTGGTGCGTTCTAACACGAAAGGTGAAATTGGCTTTTTGAAAGATTATCGTAGAATGAATGTCGCAATGACACGCGCCCGAAAAAAGCTGGTGATTATTGGAGATAGCGCAACTTTGGGAAGTGATGATTTTTATCAAAAATTCTTAGATTATTGCGAAAAAATTAATGGTTATCGAACGGCGTGGGAATTTATGGCGTAAAATCGTTTGGTAATAACAAGCGTCGGAGACCTTCAAGGCGCCCGACGCTTAACGTTTAAAATATTTTAAATTACTTAGGATTGGTTAAACCTGTCATCATCTCAGAAGTTTTAAAACCATTATTTCGAACCTCTATTTTAAAGATTTTATCAAATTCATTTGCATCATTCAAAGGCGCGTACTTGTCGGTTTCCATAAATGTATTGACCAAAGTAGGCGTTGTATTAGAATGCCCAACAATTAAAATGCTACCCTTTTTATGTTTCTCTAATAACATTTCTTTTAAAGCTTTTAATTGATTTGGGTCATAGATTTGAACTTTCAAACCGAGTTCATCTGCCAAAGGCTGTGCTGTCTGTTTTGTCCTTTTATAATTCGTAGAATAAATGGCTTTGATGTTTTTGTCTTTTAATTCTGTTGCCAAATTAGCGGCACGTTGCTTTCCTACAGCAGATAAATTAGGGTCTCTTGTTCCATCTTTGTCTTTTTCAGCGTGTCGCGTGAAGTAAAAAGTTGTTGATACTTCTTCTGATTTTTTGATTTTGGTTGTTGATGTTTTACAACTTCCTAAAGTTAATACACCAAGAAGGAATAGCATTAAGTATTTCATTTTGATAGTTTTTTTGATTTTTTATAAAAAAATAGATGGTATCGGAACTTTCTTTTGTTTCATTTCCTTAATACAATCGATGCCGAGATAATTATAAAAATTCTTTTTTGAAAAGCGTTTTATTTTAAATAAAAAAAGAAAAAACTCTACTAAAAGGAACTTTAATAAACATAAAAGCATTAACAATATTGACTGTCGCAATTTACAATATTTTGATAGTCAAAATACTTTTTAGATAAAAAAAGAACTAGAAAAGTCTAGTTAAATTATAAAGAACAATGAATGTCAGAATCAAGCACTCATACGTCATTACCGTAGCTTAATGGTTAAGCATCAATCTTCTAAATTGGAACATGTTGGTTCAATTCCAACCAAGGTCATCTTCGGGTGATTTATATGACTTATACCTTCGCTTGGTTTTTTTATTCAAAAGTAAAAAAAAACAAAAACTACAATACAAAAACTATAACCTCTTTTAAACATAAGAGCAACATTAAGCACTTGTACGTTATTACAGTAGCTCATTTGGTAGAGCATAGAATTCGGGTTTCTAAGGTAGCTGGTTCGAACCCAGCCTTTAAAATATGACCTACACCATCGCTTAGTGTAATTTTTTAAAAAAAAGAAAACTGCAATGCAATTTAAGCAAGATTTTAAACATCAACTAGACCTGAGGCTTCCCGAATGGAGCTTTCATCAAGAAGGATAATTGCAGTTCAAAGGAGCTGCCCAGAGCTTCTTTTTTAATGATGAATGCGGAATGTTTAATGATAAATTAGATTATCGTTACAACATCATTCTTTCTTAAAGAAATCGTTACTATTCAGCAGGATTCAAAAAATAAATGCTAGTTTCAGAGTTAAGCGCAGCGTCTCTGAAACTAGCTATTACAAAAAAAAAATCAAAAATATACTCAAGCACTTGTAAGTCATTACAGTAGCTCATTTGGTAGAGCTTGGATTTCCCATCTAAGGTAGCTGGTTCGAACCCAGTCTGAATTTCCAGTAATGGAAACAATGAACTACACCCTTGCTTGAGCATTTTTATAAAAAACTATTTACTGAATTTTCGGTAAAAAGGCATTAGATACCTATGTGGTATTCGATACTTAAAATTCCTAATAAAATCATGTTCACAGTAGCAACAAAAGCAACAAATGCTGTCGATAGACTAGCGACTTTGGATGAGACGTTGGTCATAGAAGCCTTGTTTGGTTTCATGGATTCGGCGACGACAGCAACGAGTCGAGCGACTTTTTATAATACCAAAGCAGAGCAAAAAGCGGCTTTAGAGGCAGTTCACAGTCGTTTGTTTGGGGTAGATAGAAGCCTTTATGCAAGTGCATTGATGCTTCCTGGCATGAATGATTATTCCAAACAATTGGGCGTTACAAAATTGTTGGTGAAACAACGTGGAGAAGACGAGCTTTTGACTGATGTACAAGAACATCGATTGATAGTCAAGTTGATAAACGATTTGCCAGTCCATAGAATGTTGAAAGTTTTTATGATGCTTCGTGAGCAACAAATTAACAATGCTCGTACTCGAAAAACAATCTTAAAAACCATCCTTAATCACCGAAGTCTAGAATTGTGGTCAATTCGTTACCGTAAAAAAATGGTTATCGTATTGGAACACGCTTGGGGTAAGCGAATGACGGGTATTTTGAGAGCTATTTTATCAAAAGAAACTCGAACGGAGCAAGAAGGAAAAATATTAAATAGTCAAATCGTTAAGTATTTGCGTAGTAACGAAAAAGCGACAAAAGTAGCGGAGTGTGTTGGTTTTATTTTAGGAAATCGTACGAATTTGACTTTGCCATTATTTAGAGCTTTTGTTGGGGCGAAAGAAGATATTTTTAAAGGTGCTAGATTACCTTATGAAGTCTTAGAAGGTATTCGAAGTCGATATTATAAAGATGTTTTGACGAGTGAAGATATTTTGGATTTGACCAAAAACACTTTGACAACTTCGCAAAAAATGACCTTGCAAAACAAGGCTCAAAAAAGCGGCGTGAAAGTCGAATTGGATTGGAGAAATTACGATGCAGTTCGTTTGTATGTCTATGCTTATAAAATGGGAATGACACACGATATTCGTCAAGTCTTGAATGAAAAAGCCCGTCAAACGGCTCAAAAAGTACCAATTGGTTTCCAACACGTTGGAATTTTGGTGGATGGTTCGGCTTCAATGTATGGTGACGAAACGCAAGCTATGCGACCAATTGCGACAGCGTGCGCGACCAGAGATATGTTAATGGCAGGGAGTCAATTTTCTACCATTCGTTATGCTGGCGGTGTGGTATCAGAAGACGGTTTGGTTCAAATCGAAGGTGATACAACCTTGGCAAATGGTGTAATTGATTTATTAGAAAAAGGTGTAGATGCGATTTTCATCTTGACGGATGGTTATGAAAATGCACCAGCAGGTCGAGTTGGCGAAGTCATTCGTTTGGCACGTCAAATCGGTATTGATACGCCAATTTTTCAAGCGTCGCCAGTGATGGCAGCGGAAGCAGGCGGTTTGCGTCAATTGAGCGAAAGCGTTTTGACGTTGGCAGTGAGTCAACCTGCCGCAATGGGTATCGGATTAATCAAAGCACAATTGGAAATGGATTTGAAAGCTGGTTTGAAGGCGTTTATTCAAATGACGCTTTCTAATTAATAATTAATAATTATCAATTAATAATTGCCTTTATTGGTAGCGTTCTCTTTTTAGTAAGAATGACTTACGTTGCTAATAAGGGCATTTATTCTAATGAAAATAGAAAATTATTGATTAAGAGCTGCTCGTTGAAAAGGCGACTACTAAAAGCAAATTATTAATTAATAATTGCCTTTATTGGTAGCGTTCTCTTTTTAGTAAGAATGACTTACGTTGCTAATAAGGGCATTTATTCT
>CAKZLT010000161.1 GCA_937127195.1 uncultured Saprospiraceae bacterium | reverse complement strand
CGCTATATCTCGCTTCTCGTAGCCCAAAGGGCGGTCTCATTTTCTCGTATCTAGATTATTCCTTTTTTTTAACTATTTTTAAAAATCCCGTTTATTCATAACTAACAAAATGAAACACAATGCTTAATCAACCCATTATTCTACTTTCTTTTGCTAATGATAATGATGCTTATTTGGAAATGCTCAAAGCAGAAAGTCACGTAATTTATCAAGCTTTGGAGGATGTGGACAATGATCAGATAGTAGAAGTAAAACGCGAAGAAAGCGCGACGCTTGAAATTATAGCAGAACGCTTAAATAAGTATCAAGAAGAAATAGTTATTTTTCATTATTCGGGTCATGCTAGCGGGCAGCATTTGCAACTCGAAGGCAGCACAGCAAATGCCGATGGATTGGCAAAATTGATTGCAAGTGCACCCAATATACAACTTGTAATTCTGAATGGTTGTGCTTCTTACGGTCAAGTGGAAACGCTTTTGGAGTTGGGCGTAAAAGCCGTTATAGCTACAACTGTCGCCATTGGAGATAATAAAGCTAAAGAGTTTTCAGAACAGTTTTATAATGCAATCGGTGAATACAAGGGTATTCAACAGGCTTTCAAACAGGCCATTGGCTTTCTGGAAACTAAATATTCTAGTATAGAAGAAGCCACTTCAAAACCAAAAAAAGGCTTAAAACTTCGTAAAAAAAGCGAAAAACAAGATGCACTTCCTTGGGGCTTGTACTATGAAGATGAAACCGTTTTGGATTGGCGTATCAATCATAATCTTCGTTTGAATTCCTTATTAAAAAATGGTTCTCAGAATTTTTATAAAAAATTAAACCATACGCGTTATGATCTTTTAGAAATAGACGAACAACTTTTACCTAAATTTTCGGCTCCTATATTAACAGAAATGGCTACTGAAGATAATGATGAAACCGCTTTAATGACCGTTTTATCTGTGGCAAAACAGCGTGCTTCTCCTAATGTTTTTATAAAAGGAGACGTTGGAAAAGGGAAAACAGTAAGTTTACTCCACACTTGGAAAACTATTCTAGCTAATAAAGAACAAACTCAACCAAAGCCGATTTTTATTGCGCTTTCCGAATATAATACTTCTGAGCATAAGAAAGATTTTATTATTCATTATATCATAACCAATTATTTGGGCAAAAGTCGTCCAAATAATGATGATATTAATGCCATTTGGGAATTGCTCAAAATGCCTTATCAGAATATGCCTTTTGTGCCAGCAGTTATTCTATTTTTGGATGGAATGGACGAAATCACGGATGACAGTACTGGCTTGATTCAAGAAATCAAAAATATTTGTGAAACCTCAAAAGGAACTCAAATCGTTATTACTTCACGTATTGATTATGGTTTTACGTGGCTCAATCCTTTTCTTAAGTGTAATATTCAGAACCTCAATGAAATTCAAATCACAACACATCTCGAAGAAGCATCCTTGGTCGTTGAAGAAGATTCTTCTCTTTTTAATTTTTTAAAAACGCCCATGTTATTGACGCTTTATTCGGCATCTTCGAGCTTAAGCAAAAAATATAAAGAAGATACTAGACTAGAGTTCAAAACTAATATTAATTCATATAGCGAATTGGTTTGGAATTTTACAGAGTCAATTATTGCTCAAAATAGTCAGAACAGCTCAGAACAAGAGTTTGCTTATATCAAATTTATGCTTCGTCACTTTGTGCCTTATTTAGCATTTTACACAGAGCGACTCAATAAACACACACTAACCAAAGCCGAATTGCAAGATGCTATTAGTCAAGCGTCTTCTTATTTATATCAAAAATACTTTTTAGAAAGTTTCCCTTTTTACATTCCATATTTTAGAGGATTTCACTTACAAGGCAAAGATTGGTTAGAAGAGTTAGAACGTGGAGAACGCAAAGTATCTTTTATAGTAAAAAAATTACGCGTTTTGTCATCAGAAATTATAGAAAACGAGCCTATTTATTACTTTACACAAAGACATTATCGCGATTTTTTTGCTGCGGTTCATGTTTATGATGATTTAAAAATTGCCCTATCTGAAGGAAGGCTTCCTGTTTCGCTTGCGACCAAAAAGCTACCTATTCATAATAAAATCGCACATCATGTTGGCGAACTTTGTGGCGAACATTATAATAAATCAGAGCATTTAAAAATCAGACGAACTTGGCGACCAAACCAAACAACACGCTTAGCACAATCACTTGAAGCTTGTAAAAATACCTTTGGAGATGAAGCCAATAATAATACTGTTTGGAATATTCTGACGATTTGGAAGCGGATTCGTGGGCATTTCGCGGATGTTGATTTGTCGAATTTGGACTTAAAAGACTTCTTATTTGATGAAATTCCTTTACGTCACTTTAGAAAAAGTCCTATTTTCCCAACCAATCTTACGGGAAGTTTATTAAATCACTCCAATTTCATTTCGCAAGGACACACTCAAAGTATTAACTCTGTTGTTTATAGCCCTGACGGAAAAAGAATCCTGTCTGCCTCTAAGGATAAAACCATTAAAGAATGGAGTACTTCGACAGGAAAATGCTTGAGAACACTCAAAGGTCATACTGATATTGTTAACTCAATTTCTTATCATCCTGATGGTACAAAGGTTATTTCGGGAAGTGTTGATAGTACAGTTAGAGAATGGGATCTAGCCAAAAATCAAGAAATTAACAAATGGAAAGCTCACGAAAAAAGTGTTACTTGTGTTGAATATACTGCTGATGGAAATCACTTTTTCTCTTCTAGTTTAGATAAAACGGTCAAATATTGGAGCGTCAAAGAAAATAATGAATTAGCAGTATTTAGCAATTTTACAAATCCTGTTATTAAGCTTTCCGTTCATCCCGACGGTCAAAAATTTGTAACAGCCACCCGTGAAGCCACTTTTCAAGAATGGCAATTAGAACAAGAAGCTCCTATACAAGTCTTTGAAGGACACGAAGGGCCTGTCGAAACCGTTCTGTATAATCCTGACGGTTCTCGTATTTTGTCTGCGGCTTATGATTTAAAAATTAAAGAATGGTCGACCGAAACAGGACAAGTTTTACAAACATTTGAAGGAAATGCTAAGCCTGCAATTGATATTCATTACATCCCAAATCAAATGGGAATGATTTCTTGTGGTGGTGATACCATAAAAGAATGGGACTTAACAACAGGTGAATGCAGGCGAACGCTAACCACTTCAGCCGTAAGTAGCATTGCTTATCACCCAACCAAAAAACGACTTACTTCGGGTTCGTGGAATAATATGATTAATGAATGGGAAGCTTTTACAGGACGAAGATTACAGACTTTTGAGGGTTATACCAATCAGGTTACTTCGCTAGTGTTGAGTTCAGATAACCAGTTTTTGTATTCAGGTGCTTCCGATAATTCTATTAGAAAATGGGATACTGCAACGGGTATATGTGTGCAAACATTCGACGAACACAGCGATACAATAACCAGCATTTCTTTAAGTAAAAATAATCAATTCATATTATCTAGTTCGGAAGATGGTACACTCAAGATTTGGTCTGTGAGAACAGGTCAATGCTTTAGAACTATCGAAACAGAACAAGGCGAATTAACAGCAGCAACTTTTAATTCTAATGATAAAAAAATAATCTCTGCTGGACATCATTTAGAATCTCACAAATCCACTCTTAAAGAATGGAGTACAAGGACTGGCGAATGGTTAAATACCTATACTTCTGAAAAAGAACATGATACAGTTAATGCTGTTATTTATAGTCCAGATGGTACATTGGCTGCCTCGGCACACACCGAAAAAGTCATTAAAATTTGGGATGTTGAAACAGATAAATGCATAAAAATATTAGGAGAAAATGAAACAGGACACGCAATGACCGTTTATGCCATTGCTTTTCATCCTGATAACTGCCACTTGATTTCGGGTTCAGAAGATAAAACTTTCCGAATTTGGGAAGCCAAAACGGGCAAATGTCTAACAACAATTGAAGCACATGAAAGTCCGATTGAAAGCATTGCATATAATCCAGAAGGAACTCGTTTTGCAACTACTTCTCGTGATAAAACAATCAAAGAATGGGATGCCCAAACAAACGAATGTCTTCAAACTCTGAAAGGACATAGAGAACTCATCAGTTCGGTTGTTTACACAACAGATGGGCAGTTTTTATATTCGGGTTCTTCTGATAATACGATTAAAAAATGGGAAACTTCGATGGATCTCAAATCGAAATTAGAACCTTCTGAATCAAATCTTCAAAATAAAAAAGCAACAATTATTGGTCATCATGAAAAAATAGAAGACAAAAAAGCAGCTATCAAAAAAGATATTGAAGAAAAAAAGCCAAAAGAGGAAACGGGAATATTAGGCTCTTTTAACAAATTAAAAGAAATGCTGACAAGCACCATCAAAGATGTAGCTATTACAAAAAAAGATAATTCTATTCAAACATTAATTAGTGCTTCTGGTTTGCATTTGCAAGGTGCAGATTTTAGAAATTTGCATTCTGATAGCTATTTTTCAAACGCTTCCATCAGTTTAATGCAACAATATGGAGCTATTTTTAATGATGAAGATGCCTTGATTTGGAAAGATTTAAAGGTGAAACTAAAGAAAAGTAGGTAATCCGTTTTTGTTTTTTTTGAAACACAAAGAAACAAAAAAAGATATAATAAAAGCCAAAAACAAAACAATGACAAAATCTAATCAAATACTAGATGCAGAAGAGTTACTAAGAGGTGATTTTGATATTACTTTTTCGCCTTATTGGCAAAGAATTGAGAAACTACTCAAGCGCGCACACATTACTTTAAGTATTATATTTATAGTAATGCTTGGAACTATTATTATTCGTGATTTTTCCTATTTTACATTTCGTACAGATGAAATTTTTATCACTATTTTAAGTTTACCCATTCCTTTTGCTTTTATTCTTTTTATTCGTCAATTTCAAAAATTCAGAAAGCGAGATTTCAAAGAAAAAATAACAAACGGTAGGATTTTACGAGTATTAATTTTTTCATCCATACTTATTCTATTTTCCGCAATTGTGTTTGCTCTATCTCTTCTTGTCTTCTTGTTTTTAGTTTTCCTGCTTTTTTCGGGTTCACCCGACCCCGAAGGAATAGGATTATTGGCTATTTATACAATGACATCACTCCTTAGTGGTTTCCAAACATTTTACCTCGGTTATTCAATTTTGTACTTAATTGAATATAAAAAACAAAAAAAGCAATATGTCTAATTTCGAAAACAACATACTCGACGGCGAAGAATTAATTCAAAATGCTCCATTTCAATCATCATTTTCAGCACGTTGGACAAAAGTTGAGCGGATTCTTTATCCTGTTCATATAGTCATATTAATCTTATTCTTGGTCTTTTGTACTATCTTTTTTTTGAATACCTTTCCTAAAAATCATATTGTATATGATATAGAAGTTTTAGGTTCAATTGTTATTATTCTTCCAGTTCTTTTACCACCAATCATCTATATTTATCAATTCAGAAAGCTTCGAAAACGTTATCTCTCCCATAATTTAACTAACAACAACCGACGTTTAACTTTTCTAATGACTACATGTATGCTCCTTTTAGTATCCATTATATTCGTTCTTTTTTTAAGTACGCTGATATATCTTTCTGTATATTTTTCTTTTGATGCAAAAGGAACAAATGCTACAATTATTGGTTATACGCTAATGATTTCAATACCGTTATTTATTTTAAACAGCTTTTTGAGTGCCTATTATATATATAGCATACGTTTTGTCTATAGTATAAATAAAACACCAATTGATGATATTTTAAATTAAGTGATGAAGATTAAATAATTCCCAAAAGCAAATTATTAATTTCTAATTATTAATTATTAATTAAAATGAAACCTTACTTTTGCACCAAAATTAAATAAAGATGAAAAAAGTAGGGATTCTTGGAGGCGGTCAATTAGGTAGAATGCTCATACAAGCAGCAACCGATTGGAACTTAGATATTCATATTTTGGATGGAAATCCAGCAGCACCTTGCAAAGATACAGCAACGGTTTTTGAAGTTGGTTCAATCACGGATTACGATACCGTTTATAATTTTGGTAAAACGGTTGATTTACTCACCATCGAAATCGAAAACGTCAATGTAGATGCACTCGAACAACTCGAAAAAGAAGGTTTAAAAGTATTTCCACAGCCTAGCATCGTCCGAACTATCAAGGACAAACGCTTACAAAAGCAATTCTACCAAAAACATAATATTCCAACTTCTCCTTTCATTCTAACTGACAATAAAGCCGAAATTCTAAAAAACACAGACTTTTTGCCTGCTTTCAACAAACTCGGAACAGGCGGTTACGATGGTCGCGGCGTAGTGCATTTGAAAGATGAAAATGATTTTGAAAAAGCCTTTGAAGCACCTAGTCTATTAGAAAAAGCAGTTGATATTGAAAAAGAACTTTCAGTTATTGTTGCTCGTAATGAGAATGGTGAACTTATGGCATTTCCGCCAGTAGAGCTAGTTTTTGACCCAAAATATAACTTGGTCGATTATTTACTTTCTCCAGCTCAAATATCTGAGGAAATCGCAGAGAAAGCTATCGAAATTTCCAAAAATGTCATGAACGCCTTCGGAATGATTGGAATTTTGGCAGTAGAGCTATTCTACACTAAGTCAGGAGAAATCCTCGTCAATGAAGTTGCGCCCCGACCTCACAACAGCGGTCACCACAGTATAGAAGCCAATATTACCTCTCAATTTCAGCAACATTTGCGCTCTATTTTAAATTTTCCGCTCGGTGATACAAGCGTTTTGATACCTGCTGCCATGATTAATATCTTAGGAGCAGAGGGTCACACAGGCGATGCGCATTACGAAAACTTAGATGAATTGCTCCGCGAAAGTGGCGTTTTTGTTCATTTATATGGTAAAAAAATTACAAAACCATCCCGCAAAATGGGACATTTTACTATTGTCAATAAAGATATTAATATCCTTCAATCCAAAGTTGAGGAACTAAAAAATACATTAAAAGTAATCGCTAAGTAGAAAAGAGATGATTAGACCGCCTGCGGCTTAGAGAAAAGAGATGCTTTTATTGGCGTGTAACAAAAGCATTTTTATAAAAAACGCTTCATATTAATGATAGAAGGTTATTTTTTATTAAAAAATGATACTTCGCTTTACGCCAATAAAAGCATCTCTTTTCTCTAAGTGCGTAGCACGGTCTAAATATCTCTTTTCTAAAAAAAAAAATATGCCAACAATAGGAATAATCATGGGCAGCAAATCAGATTTGCCCGTTATGCAAGATGCCGTCGATATTATGAAAGCGTTCGGAATTGAATTCGAAGTCACCGTCGTTTCGGCACACCGAACACCAATCAGAATGGTCGAATATGCTCAATCAGCTTACGAAAGAGGCATCAAAGTCATCATTGCAGGCGCAGGAGGCGCGGCACACTTACCAGGAATGGTCGCATCACTCACACCGTTGCCAGTTATTGGCGTTCCTGTCAAGTCCAGCAATTCGATTGATGGTTGGGATTCTATCTTGTCTATTTTACAAATGCCAAATGGCGTACCCGTTGCAACGGTTGCCCTAAACGCAGCTAAGAACGCAGGATTATTAGCCGTTCAGATACTAGGAACGAGTGACGAAAAGATATTTGAAGCTCTAACAAACTATAAAGAACAACTCAAAGAAAAGGTACACAATCAAGTGAATGAGCTAAATAAACATTTCAAAAACTAAAATATATCATCCTTTCTAGGAAAAAATAAGATTCTTAACAATAAGTTAAAATTGAATGATTACTTTTGCAGCATTCAATCATTATTTCAACTAAAATATCTTTTTATGAAAAAGGGATTTTTACAATTATTGACTGTCTTTGCTTTAGTACTTTTGACAAGTGCTAGTGTTTTGGCTCAAGGTACAGTTACAGGTAAACTAGTAGATAAAGATTCTGAAGAAGGTCTAATTTCTGCTTCTGTAACTATTAAAGGTACAACTAGAGGTGCTATTACAAACCTTAACGGAGATTTTTCTATCTCAGGCGTTCCTGCTGGTGAGCAATTTTTAGTGGTTAGCTACATTGGCTATGCAACACAAGAAATTTCAATTAATGTTACAGATGGTCAAACTACTGACGCTGGTACAATTACTTTATCTTCTGGAGCTATTGGTATCTCAGAAGTTGAAGTATTAGCATCAATGGCTATTGACAGAAAAACACCTGTTGCTGTTTCTACTATTGATGGTATTGCTATCGAAGAGAAATTAGGTAACCAAGAATTTCCAGAAATGTTAAAATCAACTCCTTCTGTTTATACAACTAAACAAGGTGGTGGTTTTGGAGATGCTCGTATTAATGTTCGTGGTTTTTCTCAAGAAAATATCGCGTTATTAATCAACGGTATTTCTGTTTCAGGAATGGAAGACAACAAAGTTTACTGGTCTAACTGGGCTGGATTAGGCGATGTAACTCGTACTATGCAGGTTCAACGTGGATTAGGAGCTTCTCGTATGGCAACTTCTTCTGTTGGTGCTACAATTAATATTGTAACAAAAACAACTGACCAAGAGAAAGGTGGTAGTGTTTTTTCTTCTATTGGTAATGATGGTTACCAAAAAACAGGCGTAACACTTTCTACAGGTCGCACAGACAATGGTTGGGCAGTTACTTTCTCTGGGTCTCGTACAACAGGTGAAGGTTATATCAATGGTACTTACATTGACGCTTGGACTTACTTCGGTTCTATTGCGAAAGAAATTGGCAAAAACCAACAATTGTTATTTACTGTTTTTGGTGCACCTCAGCGTCACGGACAACGTGATTTTTGGCATTCTTTCAGTGACCAAGAAAAATATGGTACTCGCTGGAATGATGACTTTGGTTACTACCAAGGAGAAAATAAATTGTGGAGAAACAACTTCTATCACAAACCACAAGCTTCTTTAACACACATGTGGGACGTTAGCCCAGAAACAAGTATCATTACTTCTTTCTATGGTTCTTCTGGTCGTGGTGGTGGTACTGGTGACATCGGTTCTACAAGAGAATACAGAATTAGTAGAAACGCTTACGGTCAAGTTGACTTTGACGATATTGCTAACTGGAACAAAGGTTTACCTAATAGTACTGGTCAAAGTGATTTTAATTCTTACAACTATGTACCAGCAGGTTCTTCTGATACACTTTCAGGAAGAGTTATTTCTAAGAATGGTGGAGGTATCATCGAAAGAGCTTCAATGAACGAACACCAATGGTTTGGTTTATTATCTAATGTTTCTCATGACTTAACTGATAACTTAACTTTGTCAGGTGGTGTTGATTTCAGATGGTACAAAGGTTCTCACTACCGTAAAACTATTGACTTATTAGGTGGTGACTTATGGTTTGACCAGGATGACATTAATAATGCTACTGATTGGGTTGACCTTAATGAAGATGGCATTCAGACTGATGATGAAATGGGTAACTTAGTAAGACCTACTAATGATGCTACTTCATTATTTGGTGCTGTTCCAACTGAAGAAAAAATCGATTACTACAATGATGAAGACATCAACTGGTATGGTTTATTCGCTCAATTAGAGTATTCAGAAGGTAATTTGTCTGCATTTTTATCTGGTGCTTATAACTACACTCAGATGAGAAGATATGACTTCTTCAACAGAACTGAAGAGAACCAAAGAACTGATTGGATTAACTTCTCTGGTGGTAACTTCAAATTAGGTGCTAATTATAATATCGACGATAATCACAATGTATTTGTAAATACAGGTTATATCTCTCGTGCGCCTTACTTTGATGCATTATTCCCTACTTACAATAATGATGAGGCTAATACAGAAGCTGTAAACGAAAACGTTTTAGCATTTGAATTAGGTTATGGATACCGTAGTTCTATCGTTTCTGCTAATGTTAATGCTTACTATACGGATTGGTCTGACAAAACAGAAACAGTTTCTGGTAGAGATACTCTTGGAAACATCTTCTTTGCTAGTTTATTAGGAGTAGATGCAACACACATGGGACTTGAGTTGGATTTTAACATCAAAGCAACTGAAGATTTGTCATTCACTGGTTTTGCTGGTTTGAATGACTGGAAATGGAAAAATAATCCTACAGGTACAGTAACAGATGAAAATCAAAATGTATTAGGTGATGCTACTTACTACATTGATGGTTTAGAAGTTGGTGGTGCTGCTCAAACAACAGTAGGTCTTGGAGCTAATTGGAATGTCTTTGAAGGTATTTCTTTAAATGTTCAATACTTATACTTTGACAGGTTATTTGCTAATTACAACCCTGAAGATGTTGATACTCAAGGTAGTACAATTTCTCAATTGGATGCTTACTCTTTAGTTGATGCTGGTTTAGTTTGGAGATTCAAATTTGCTGGTTTAAATGCAAAAGCTAACGTTAACGTAAACAATGCACTTGATACTGAATACATTTCAGAATCTAACGGAAGTTGGGGTGGATGGTACGGCTTCGGACGTACTTGGAACGCTGGTTTCAAAGTTTATTTCTAGTCGAAAATAGCTTTTAAATAATCTTAGTATTATTTAAAAAAGGCAGCTACTTCAACACGAAGTAGCTGCCTTTTCTGATTCTTTTTATAAAAAAACACACCAAAGTCTTTCTTATGATATTTCCGCTATAATAAGACAACTATCTTTACTTTGTATTTTTACGATTATCTTTTTATAAAAATTATAGAAATGAAAAACTCATTCCTTTTATTCATTTTTCTAATGCCATTATCACTCATTGCCCAAAACATTGACTACAATGACAAAGGTGGTTTTGTCGCAAAAGGTTATGATGTAGTTGCTTATTTTGATAATGCTCCAAAAGCAGGCAAATCAAAATACACTATCAAACACGAAGGTGCGAAATACAAATTTTCAACCAAAACCAATTTAGTTAAATTCAAAAAAAATCCAACCAAATACATTCCTCAATACGGTGGATATTGTGCCTATGCAATGGGAAAAGATGGTTCAAAAGTCTCTATCAATCCAAAAACGTACGAAATTATTGATGGAAAACTATACCTGTTCTATAATTCTTTTGGTATAAACACCCTTAAAAAATGGAATAAACAAGCTCCTAAAAAGCTAAAAAAACAAGCTGATGCCTATTGGGAAGAAGTAATGAATGTTGAATAAATAATGAATACTCTGTCCCGTCCTGAAAAAAATTGACAACAAACTATTTTAGGACGAGACAGCTACCGCTATTGCTTGCAGAAACAGCGGTAGCACTTCTACATTAGAAATTCTACATCCTTTTGTTCTTCTCTTCGTGGTAACGCTCTTTCATATTCCCTGTTCATCATAGATTTTGCTTCGTTGCTGTATTTCTTTATCATAAGTTGGTAACTTTAACGTTTAATTTGGGTCTTAATGCGTATATTAAGGTATATTAGAAATATATAAAACAAATTCACACAAACAGTAACACTATGAAAAAGATTATAATTATTGTTTTAGTCGGCTTATTTACATTGACGGTTAATCAATCATTTGCGCAAAGCAAGAAAACGCCAACCAAAAAATCATTAAGACAAACAAAGAGAGCTACATCGAAGAAAGGAATTTTACCAATAAAATCGCGTAAGAATAGTAAAAAGCAAAAAGTAGATAAGGTTCAAATGCGCAAGAATACAACCGCTAGACGTAAGAAAACAAAGTCAAAGAAAAGAAATTAGAATACAATTAGGTAAAACCACTGCCTATGCGATGTAAGTAAAAACTTGCATCGCTTTTTTTTTGTAAAAAGAGATAGAAAAATAACGGGAATGTTCAGAAAAGTGTGTCAATCAAGGATTATTTCTGGGTGTAATTCAGTTTTTCGCTTTTGAAAACAAAATTACTTTTAAAATGACTGTTGCCGACCGAGGTTACGGGACAGGCATGGCTAAAGCCATTCAATAAAAGAGATTAAAATTTTTTTTATTAAAAATGGTTTTCAAAAACTCACAGGCAAGAATGACTCTGCTACATTATTAGTCTTTTATCAAAAAAATAAATTCATTTGAATAAAACAATTGTAATTCTCAGACTTTTTAGTTAACTATGAGTTGCAAATAGATAACAATTAATCAATTCAAAAAGCATTAGCTATACAAAAAGAATTATTAATTGTTAATTATCAATTGTTAATTAATCAATTATGCCCAAAAGAATAACGCTCGGATCTAATAATCAAACACTTACACTCGAAAACGCTCCATTTGCAAGTGGAGGCGAAGGCGAACTGTACCGTATTCTTGCGCCCGCGAACTATAAATCCTCTGTGGCAAAGCTTTATTTTAAAGAAAAACGAACCGCCAAGCAAGAAGAAAAAATCAAATACTTGATTGCAAATCCGCCTGAGCTTGCTCGTCAAGAAGGGCATCAAGCCGTGATTTGGTTGGAAGATAGTGCTTATGAAAATGGTGAATTTTTGGGATTTATTATGCCATTTGCCAAAGGGGCAAAATTAGAAATTCTTTGCTCTAATAAAATTCCGAAGCAATATGTCAATGATTGGAAACGCTTCTCACTCAAAATGCCAGAGGCGCGCGACTTACGCCTCAAAATTTGTTTTAATATAGCTACAGCCGTTTATAAAATTCACAAAACACAAAAATACGTTTTGGTGGATTTGAAGCCCGATAATATTATCATTCAACCTAATGGTTATGTTTCGATAGTGGATATTGACTCGGTACAAGTCGTTGAAAACGAAAGGCTTGTATTTCCTGCGAGAGTAGCAACACCAGAGTTTTCGCCACCTGAATATTATGGAGAAGCCAAACCTGGGAAGACCGTTATTTTTGAGACTTGGGATAGATTTGGGTTAGCTGTTATTTTTTACAAATTGCTTTTTGGAATTCACCCTTACGCCGCAACAAGTTTGCCGCCTAATGATATTTTTGTCAACTTACAAGACAAAATCAAGGCAGGTTTATTTGTTCATAGCCCTGTCAAAAAAGGAACTTTTAAGATTATTCCGCCGCCTCATAAAGTCTTTTTGTCTTTACCGATTCATATTCAAAACCTCTTTGTGCGCTGTTTTGAATATGGTCATGACAATTTTTATGAAAGACCAACCGCCAACGAATGGTGCTGGGGAACAACACCTAGACCACCTTTGATTTCGATGCGAAAGTTACCTTCAATGGCTTTACCAATGAATGTAATTCAATATACGCCCGCGATTTCGTTGAGTGTATCGGGAGGCGATGTGACCATTCCTAATCTTCAAATCGTACCTCCAAAACCGTATCGACACAAATGGATGGAAACCAACTTTAGGTTACCTAGAATAGTTGCAGGTACAGCTATTTTCATCTTCTTATTTTGGTTATTTGGTCGTACAATGCCTTTTACGACGGTGACTGTTTTTCAGTTGTTAAGTATTTTGGCAACGGGAGTTATCGTGGCTGGAATCGATTATTATAGCTTGCCGACGGTCAAAGAAAAAGAATTAGCACGTAAATTCAAGAAAGAAGTTGGACAACAAAAACGCGAAAAAAGAGCTTCCGTTAATCAACATATTAGAGATTTGCAACGTATTCCGAAGGCAGAACAAGAAGTTCAAAATGAGTTTTATCAAGAGCAATCTAAGATTTTGCATGAAGAACGCATGAAAATTGATGGCATCGTTTCTAATTATAGAAAAATCGTCACTCAGAAAGACCATGAAGTGATTAAACTCAATCAGCAAGAACTAGAAAAAGTACAATCTATTGAGGCTAATCTATTGAAAAATGTGGATTTGGAAGCGGTGACGGATATTAATTTTTTGCCATTGCCTGATAAGATGGTTTGGATAGAACAAAAAATTGAAAGACCTGATTTGGATGATTCCGAAGATTATTTACAAAATTTAAAAGACGTTTTGGAGCAACTTAAACCGCTAAATGAAACTTTTGAGAAAGAACGTCAAACGATTGCAGACTCTTTTTCAGAAAAACACGATGCTATCAAAAACGTTTGCGAAACGGCTTATAATGAATTGACCACACAGGTCAACGACATTAATACCAAAACGACGACTATCAAGGAAACCCTTTTTAAAGGGACTTTATCGACACATGCTGAGGATATTCAAAAAACAAATACTGCTTTGCAGGAAGTAAAAAAGGAAATCATTGAGTTAGAGGACTTATTCCAGAATTTTAATTCGGTTTCTAATACACTTTTGGAATATAAACATATCAATTTTAAGGAGTATTTGCGTCAAGCGTATTTGTTTGGTAAACGGAAACCTTAAGTTTTTTTTTATAAAAAAGCATAACTCATACTAGGCAGTACCCAATAGAAACGGTGTCGGTTTTTTTAACCGACACCGTTTAAGCACAAAATACACCTAATAATTCCCTTAATTATCCAATGCCCCTTCATTCACCCAAGCCGTTATTTTATTAATGTCGCAATCCTCCATTTTGTAAGTCGTAGGCATTGCCGAAAAGCCACTTTCGTGATTGATGACACCAATCATTAGGTTATTATCAACTGTTTTTTTAGCATCCGCGTACAATCCGTAGTTATAACCTTTCTTCACTGTAATTGCATCATGACAGCCACTTGTCGCACAATTTGCAGTCAAAATTGGCAAAACATCCGTTGCAAATGAAACATCTGAGAGGTTAGTACAATCAGGTTCTGTGTTAATATCAGGATCTGTGGTTTTATCAAAATCGCAGCTTGTTCCTATTATTAATATAAGCATCGCAGCAAGTAATGAACTGATGAGTATATTTTTTTTCATAATTATTGTTTTAAAAAGAATGGAAGAAAGTTAGGAATAAAGGCTTAACTTTTTAAGATATAAAAGATATAAAAGGTAAAAAATAGTCAAAACGTCTTTTAGAAAACACTAAAGTTCTCCATCTTTGCCGAGTCGGATAAGAATATAAGATTCAAAAATGGTAAAGATGATATAGATTAGAAAGAAAGGAAGAATAAATAATTTGGTGGTTGGTTCTGTAAAAATTTGATAAAACCAGACCAAAAAAAGAGATAATAATAACTTAGTTGTTGTTAAAATGATAAAAACATTATTAAAATCATTTTTATTGGAGCTATTAGCTGAATGTATTCCGAAGAAATAAGCCGCCAAACTAATTATTGTAAAAAATAAAAGGCTCAACCAAGATAATAATTGATGCGCTTGCAAAACAGGAAGGTAATTCAGTAAAGCGATGACAATCACCGATAAACCAAAGCAAAACGCTAACTGCCCAAAAAATTTTTGATGGCGCATAAAAGGAATATAATTAATAATTGGTAATTAAAAATTAATAATCAAAATCGCAATATACTAAAAATGATTAGTTTTTATAACCATTTAGTCTATCAATCATCTTAATTACCAATTAATAATTGATAATTTTTAATTAAATAAAATCTACGGTTTCATCACATCTTTAATCAAAAAATAAAGTGCGAGAAAAACGCCCAAAAGCGCGAAACCGACTGTCCAGTATGGCGTTTCAGTGGCATATTTGCCATCTAACCATTGCCCCAAATAAGTAAAAACAGCTATAACAGCTCCCATTTGAAACGCCATTCCAGAATATTTTAGATAGTCATTAGCTGGCTTTCGTTCGCTTGACTTGTTTTTCTCTGGTTGCTGAGATGGTTCTTGCATGTGGTTCTTGCTTACCCATACGACAAGTAACATTAAATATTGCACCTGCCTCTACAATGAGTTTATTAGTTGAAATCTCTCCGTTGATTTTTGCCGTTTTTCTAACATTCAAAAGTTCTTGTACTGTAAGCGTTCCTTCAAATCGACCTTCTATAATTGCATTAGTACATTTGATTTGTCCTTCAATGTAACCTGATGGTCCAATGATAACTTTTGATGTACAATCTAAACTTCCTTTAATAACACCATCAACTCTAATGTCGCTTTTCGCAACAACTTTTCCTTCAATGACCGCACCTTGTACTAAACTATTTAAAGCGTTTGATGTAGTAGATGTAGCTGAGTTAGTAGCTTGTGTTTTCTCTTTTTTATTATTTTTACCAAACATTTGATAAATGATTTTTCTTTGTTAATGTATCACTGATTTCTCTTTTTTTTAGGGCTATTAAAGATGATTAGAAACATTCTAAGAATATTTTTTATATCATTTTTAATTCTATGTAAGATTAAAAATATCTAAATTTTAATGAATTATGAAATTTTTAATCTTTTAATCAGCTTTTTTATAAAACTTTAGCAAAACTATAACAGAATTTGCATCTAAAAAAATAATTTAAAAAACAAGAAATTCCCTTGGATTAATAGGTTTACTATTGTGCCATACCTCAAAATGTAAGTGTGGCCCTTCTGAGAGTTCGCCTGTATTACCAATAATAGCAATCGCTTGTCCTGCTTGTACTTTATCACCTACTTTCTTGAGCAATTTAGAATTATGCTTATAAAAAGAGATAATATTATTACTATGCTGAATACCAATAACATACCCTGTTTCAAAAGTATAATCAGACATAATAATCACTCCGCCTAAAGTAGCATAAATTGTAGAACCTGTCGAACCTAATAAATCAACCCCAAAATGGTCTTGATCAGGCTGAAATTCATCACTCACAATAGCTCCTCTAACGGGTGTAGTAAAATATAACTGCTCTAAAGAGTTATCAACTTGCGGTGTCACAAAATTGGAATTATCCAACGATTGCATAGCTTCTCGCTCCATTTCGGTACGCAATTGATAGTCTTCAGCAATTGGCTCTACATTAAATTCTGCGGTATCATAATCCATTTCAGAACTAGCTTCTGCTGCATAATTAGTTGTATCTACTCCTCCTGTCAATACTTTTTGTATTGTTTTGATGTACGCTTCTCTTGCCAATAATTCCTTTTCTACTTCATAAACCTGTTCTTCTAACTGCTTTGATTTTCCTTTCAAATTCACATCACCATAGCCAGGGATATATTCCTTCAAAGAAGTAAAAGCAATAATCATCGTTACCAAAACGACCAATACTACAAAAATGGAACTAACCATAATATATACATTCAAGCGCGTCAAGCGATAAGAACCGACTTCCTCAAAAGTATCGTCGTTCATCACCACCAGTCGATAGGTATTTTTCAAACCTTCGAGCCATTCTCCCCATCTTTCCTTAAACTTATCCATTTTCCTTTTTTTCGCGCTTTGACTACCTCATAGGTTAATCATGAAAAACAAATCTTATAATATTTTTTTGTAAAAATAGAAAACTTATTACTTCAAAGTAGCTATTTATTCCTTTGTTTCTTTCCAAAAATCAAGAAATAGCCTATTCTTTTATAAAAAAAAAATATTTTTGTAAAAATATGAGTTATTCTTATCTATTCAAACGTTATTTAATAATAAGATATTAATATTTTTAGAATAAAACTGATTATAATGTTTTGCAGTGATAGCAAAATTTACATCTAGCAACCCTGAAAGGGTTGAATATGAGGTTCAAAAGTACATTATCTAGAACTCTGAAAGAGTTCAACAATATAGAATAGCCTTTTGGGTGTGTACAACTCTTTCAGAGTTGGTGTTAGCGTAAATTACAGACCACGGGTTTACATCCCGAGTGCTCGGGACTACTCATATTCAACCCTTTCAGGGTTGCTAGACATGAATTTTGCTATCACTCCAAAACGTTATAATCAGGAATAAAAGTATTTTCACTAAAAATAAGTACTTGGACAAAATTAATTAGGCATTAAAAATGAAGTAACACCTTGATTATCAAAAGTTATTCACTCA
>CAKZLT010000160.1 GCA_937127195.1 uncultured Saprospiraceae bacterium | reverse complement strand
ACTTCTTATCATTTGGTTGGACAGGTGCAGCAAAACACTGGCAACGTTGGGAAGCTATTTCTTTAGTATTAGCTGGTTTAGCAACTCCTTTGGTACTTTCAGTTCACACGATTGTATCTTTTGACTTTGCAACTTCAGTTATTCCAGGATGGCATACAACAATTTTCCCTCCTTACTTCGTAGCAGGTGCGATTTTCTCTGGTTTCGCGATGGTATTAACATTGATGTTGATTGCGAGAAAGTTATTAAAATTAGAAGATTATATTACACTACAACACGTAGAGTCAATGAACAAGGTAATTGTTTTGACAGGTACTATTGTAGGTGTAGCATATTTAACTGAGTTATTCATTGCTTGGTACTCAGGATATATATATGAACAATTCGCATTCTATAATAGAGCATTCGGTATTTACTGGTGGTCTTACTTCGGAATGATGTTTTGTAACGTTGTTTCTCCTCAGATTTTCTGGGTAAAGAGTATGCGTAGAAATATTACAGTAACGTTCTTCATGTCTATCTTTATTAATATTGGTATGTGGTTCGAGCGTTTTGTAATTATTGCAACTACTTTGGCTCGTGATTACTTACCATCAAGTTGGAGTTATTATGTTCCTTCTTGGGTTGAAATAGGTATTTTTATTGGTACAATTGGATTGTTCTTTACGTTATTCTTAATTTTCTCAAGAGTTGCTCCTGTAATTGCAATTGCAGAGGTGAAATCTATCTTGAAAACAAGTGGAGACCAATATTTGCCAGGTGGTTCTGAATACCATGCACACGAACATAAAACAGAAGAAGTATCAGCTTAATATGTTTAATGAATGTTTGTAAAAGTATTAAGGCAAGAAATAGTATTGAATTTTTATTAAAAAAATAAAAGATTGTCGAGTGTTTTGATTTTTATAAAAAAAGCACAAAACAATGTATAATAAATCCGCACAATAATGGCAACGGATACACAAAATGTACTCTACGGTCTATACGACGATGAGCAAGAGTTAATAAAAGCAGTTAAAGAAGCTCGTGAGGCTGATTTGGACATCATGGATGTTTATACGCCATTTCCTGTACATGGTCTTGACCCTGTATTAGGATTGAGTGAGTCACGTCTTCATCAAGCTGGTTTTGTTTATGGTGCATTAGGTACGATGACGGCTTTTGGTGTGATGACATGGGTGTTTACTCGTGACTGGCCTATTATATTTGGTGGTAAACCTTATTTTTCAGCACCATCTTTTATTCCGATTACTTTTGAGTTGACAGTTTTGTTTGCATCAATAGGTATGGTTGTAACATTCTATATTATTAATGGTCTAGGTCCTGGTGTAACTAATAAGTACATTGATCCTAGAGTAACAGATGACAAATTCTGTATTGCTTTTGACGTATCAGATAGTTCTGATGATGAGCAAAATAACTTGAAGTCGTTCTTTTCAAATAGCGGAGCTTCAGAAGTGAATTTGAAAACATTATAAACCTAATCGGGAAATACGTTAAGAGAAAGAAGTATTGACTTCATTCAAAATAATTAAGATTAAAATGAAGAAGCAAAATATATTATTCATAGCAGCCCTAGCACTCGTCATCGTAGTGGCATCAAGCTGTGGTCCATCAGAAGGAGACTACACTGGTAAGGAGTATATGCCAGATATGGCACACTCTATCGCTTATGAAGCAAATTACTCTAGTTATTATAATTATAATCAATTTTCGGAAGAAGGTGATTATAGAAAATTAATAGAGCCTCGTAAACCTGTTGCTAATACAATTGCAAGAGGATATACAGGTGTTGCAACTGGAGCTTCTGATAATGTTCATGATGCTGCATTCGGAATTCCTGCTAACGGATTTGTACCTTACTACTATGAGGATACAGAAGAAGATAGATTAAGAGCAACAGCAGATATGACAACTAATCCTTTTACTTTAACAGACGCAGGTCTAGCTCAAGGTAAAGAATTATATAATGTTTACTGTGGAATTTGTCATGGTGAAAAGGCAGATGGTAACGGATATTTGGTTCGTGATGCTAATGCTGCAAAAGGAGATTTAGGAGGTAAATATCCTTCTCAACCTTCTAACTTAACTGATGACGAATATAAAGGAGCTAACGTTGGTCGTTTTTATCACGCTATTATGTATGGTAAAAATGTAATGGGAAGCTATAAAGATAAATTAAGCTACGAAGAGCGTTGGCAAGTAATTCACTATATCCGTTCATTACAGTTTGGTGATTCTTACAAGCCATTAGCAGCAACTGCTAGTTTTGACTCTTCTTTAGTTATTAATACTATTAAAGAAGTTGTGGCAACAGGAAAAGCATCTACTTCTGCATTGGTTTTAGACAATGTATCTTTTGCAACAGGTTCTGCTATTTTGACAGATGGTTCAAAAAGTCAGTTAGACGATTTGGTAAGTATTTTGAAATCAAATGATGGTGTAAATATTCAAATCAACGGACACACTGACAATGAAGGTGACGCTGCTAAGAATAAAACACTTTCAGAAGAAAGAGCAAAAGCTGTTTATGACTATTTAGTTGGAGCAGGTATTAATGGAGGAACAATGTCTTACAAAGGTTTTGGAGATACTGACCCAACGGCTTCTAATGAGTCAGCGGAAGGCAGACAAAAGAACCGTAGAACGGACTTTATTATTCTTAATTAGAAATTAAAAGACTGTTTTAAATAGTTTTTGGATATAAAAATATAGATTAGCTTTTTGAAAAGAAGGCTAATCATAGCAAGAAAAATATTTTCAGAAAAGAGATTAATTCTGATAAAATGAATCAAAAATTTATATTTACCGGCAGAGAAAAAATGGTGAGCCTTATCATGGCTGGCTTTGGAGGACTATTGGTTGCAATAGCATTCCTTACTGCTGGAGACGATGCCTTTGCGTGGAATCGTGTTTGGACGAATATTCTACATAACTCTGTATTCTTTTTAGGAATATCATTTTTGTCAATGTTCTTTTATGCTGCATTTACAATAGCTTATGCTGGTTGGTTTGTCGTATTCAAACGTGTAATGGAAGCTTTAACTGCTTTTATTCCAATTGGAGGAGCATTTATTATTATAGTCGCTGTTGGTGCAGCATTAGGTTGGAATGACATCTATTATTGGATGACAGAAGGCTTGACTGACCCTGCTGCTGAGAATTTTGATAAAATCATTAATAGTAAAAAAGGGTTTTTAAATATACCTTATTTCTTAGCATCAACAATTGGTTTTGTTGTAGTTTGGACATTTTTTGCTAATAAATTTAGAAGTGTTTCTAAATCTGAAGATACAGCAACTCCAGGTTCAATTGAAACTTACACTAAGTTGAAAAAATGGACAGCAGCGTTCTTACCAATAGGTGCATCAACAAGTGCATTTGCTATTTGGTATTGGATTATGTCTATCGAGCCTCACTGGTATAGTACTATGTTTGCATGGTATGCTACGGGAAGTTTGATGTCATGTGCAATTGCTGTAGTAATGTTGTCTTTGTACTACTTACAGTCAAGAGGTTACTATGAAGAAGTGTTATTGACACACTATCATGATTTAGGTAAGTTCTTATTTGCATTTAGTATTTTTTGGACTTACTTGTGGTTCTCTCAGTATATGTTGATTTGGTATGCAAACATCGGAGAAGAAACAATTCACTTCCAGAATCAATTAAAAGATTTCCCAATCTTGTTCTACGGAATGCTTATACTTAATTTTGCATTACCATTAATTATATTGATGCGTAATACTAATAAATATAGAAAAGGTTCAATCATATTCATGTGTATCATTATTCTTTTTGGTCACTGGTTGGATTTCTTCTTGATGATTAAGCAAGGTGTTTATTATGAATTAGGTCATGCTGCTCATGCTGCCGAAGGTGGTGGTCATCATGAGTTAGGTTTCATGTATGGATATAATTTACCAGGATTGATTGAGATTGGTATTATGATTGGGTTCTTAGGATTATTCATTTATTCATTCTTCAATGCTTTGGGTAAAGCGAACTTAATTCCTAATAATGATCCTTATTTAGAAGAGAGTTTACATCATCAAGGAGGTCCTTTAGGTCCAGAATTGGATGTTCATCATTAGATTGAAATAAACAATTATTTACATTAAATCTAAATAATTGAAATTATAGAATTAACATTAATCGAAAAAAAAGATTATTTGTTATTTCGCAGTAAAACATAAAGATTTATACCTTATTTATAAGGTAATCTATAAAGCGACTTTTTAAAATCAATTGTAATGACAACAGTTATCATCATAACTTTAGCATTAATTGCTATTATCGTTGTTCAAATCGGTAGACTGATAGAATTATCAGCCTCTATCAGAGGAGAAGAGGAAGCAGAGCAGGAGGCTAATAACCGCAATGCTTGGGGAATGCTGGTTTTCTTATTTGTATTTCTAGCGGCTTGTATTTATTCATCGGCTTACTATGCGCCTACAATGTTAGGGTATGGTATTGAAGCAGCTTCTGAGCATGGTGATAGTTTAGATCAAACTTTTAATATTACATTAGTATTAACAGGGATTGTATTTATTATTACACATATTTTGTTGTTTTGGTTTGCGTATAAATATCGTCGTAAAAAAGGCAAAAAATCTATATTTATATCACATGATAATAAATTAGAGGTTATTTGGACTGTTATTCCTGCTGTTGTGATGACTTTTTTAGTTATCAGTGGTTTGGAGACATGGAATGAAGTAACGGCTGATATTCAGGAAGGTGAAGATTATACAGAAATCGAAGCTACGGGTTATCAGTGGGCATGGATTATCCGTTACCCTGGTGCTGATAATTTATTAGGAACTAGAAACTTCCGTAAAATTAATACAGCAAACAATCCTTTAGGGCAAGAATGGGAAGATGAAAAGAACTTAGATGATTTTCATCCAAATGATATAGTATTACCTGTTGGTAAAAAAGTAAGAGTACGTATTACAGCAAGAGATGTATTGCACAACTTTTATTTACCGCATTTCCGCTTGAAAATGGATGCTGTACCAGGTATGCCAACTTATTTTGTATTCACTCCGAAATACACAACGGAAGAATATAGACAGATATTAAAAGATAATCCTTCTTATCAAGGACCTGCTGACGAAACAGAACCTGATGGAAAGAAGAGATGGGAAGCATTTGAATATGAATTAGCTTGTGCTGAGCTTTGTGGAAAAGGACACTATTCTATGCGTAAAGTAGTAAGAATAGTATCTCAGGAAGAATATGATGCTTGGTTAAAAGAGCAAACTTCTTTCTATGATCAAAACGTAAAAGGTAAAGCTGGAGTTGACCCATTATTGTCAGTATCTCACGATGACCATGGTCATGAAGGAGAACATCACGATGAGGAAGCTCATGAAGATGAAGGACACGAGGCTGAAGGTGAACACTCAGAAGAAGCACATTCTGACGAGGAACACAATGAAGGCGGACACTAGTAGAAATAACTTTTTAGAACAAACCATTTTAGTAAATTATTAAGCTGATAACGCGCAAAATCGTTAATCATCATGGCAAATATAGATACAACAAAGGAAGCAATTTTAGAAGTAGGTCATGACCATGGTCATGATGACCACCATGACGATCATCATGGTGATAAATATCAGTCATCTTTTGTGACTCGATACTTCTTTAGCTTAGACCACAAGATGATTGCAAAGCAATTCTTATTCACAGGTATGTTTTGGGCTGTGATAGGTGCTGCAATGTCTTTAGTATTCCGTTATCAACTAGGCTTTCCTGAAGCTGATATGGAATGGTTACAACCATTACTAGGTAGATGGATAATCGTACAAGATGGGATGGGATCATTAGATCCTGAATTTTATTACGCATTAGTGACCATGCATGGTACTATACTCGTATTCTTTGTATTGACCGCAGGACTGAGTGGAACATTTAGTAATCTACTTATTCCATTGCAGTTAGGAGCAAGAGATATGGCATCGCCATTATTGAATATGTTGTCTTACTGGTTCTTCTTCTTAGCAGGAGCAATCATGTTTTCATCATTATTTGTAAGTACAGGACCTTTCTCGGGAGGTTGGGTAGCTTATCCTCCTTTAAGTGCATTACCACAAGCAGCATCTGGTTCAGGTGTTGGTATGACTCTATGGACGTTGAGTTTAGTATTCTTCGTAGTTTCTGTATTATTAGGTGGTGTTAACTATATCACTACTGTATTAAACATGAGAACTAAAGGAATGAGTATGTGGAGAATGCCTTTAACAATTTGGGCATTTTTTGTAACAGCTATTATCGGTTTGTTATCATTTCCAGTATTAGTTTCAGCGATGTTATTGTTAATGTTTGACCGTGGATTAGGAACTAGTTTCTATCTAAGTGAAATCTTCATTGGTGGACAAGCATTAGATTACGTTGGAGGTAGCCCTATTTTATACCAGCATTTATTCTGGTTCTTGGGTCACCCAGAGGTATATATTATTATATTACCAGCAATGGGAATTGTGTCAGAAGTACTTTCTGTTCACGCTCGTAAGCCAATTTTTGGTTATAAAGCAATGGTATTCTCTATTCTAGCAATCGCAGTATTGTCATTTATTGTATGGGCTCACCACATGTTTATGTCAGGTATTAACCCATTCATCGCAAATATATTTGTAATCTTTACATTGATTATTGCTGTACCATCAGCAGTAAAAGTGTTTAACTGGATTGCAACACTCTTTGGAGGAAATATACGATTTACATCAGCAATGTTATTTGCTATTGGTTTTGTATCAATGTTTATTTCGGGTGGTTTGACTGGTATTTTCTTAGGTAACTCAGCTATTGATATTCAATTGCACGATACATACTTTGTAGTAGCTCACTTCCATATTGTAATGGGGGTTGCGGCATTCTTTGGTATGTTTGCAGGAATTTATCACTGGTTTCCTAAAATGTTCGGTCGCTTTATGAATGAGACATTAGGTAAGATTCACTTTTGGGGAACATTAGTTGGAGCTTATGCTGTATTCTGGCCAATGCATTACTTAGGAATGGCAGGTGTACCTCGTCGTTACTACCGTTTTGATACATTTGATTTCTCTTCAAGCCCTGGGTTTGACACAATGAATCAATTTATCACAATCGCAGCAGTAATTGTATTTGCATTACAGATTTTATTTATTATCAACTTTATTATTAGTGCATTAAAAGGAAAAATCGTTAAAGATTTGAACCCTTGGAATGCAACTACTTTAGAGTGGACTACACCTACTATGGTTCCAGGACATGGTAACTGGCCAGGAGCAATTCCTGCAGTTGAGCGTTGGGCTTATGACTATGGTAAGGATAGTGATGATGGTAAAGACTTTATCTCGCAAGTTACTCCTTTGAAAGAAGGAGAACATGATGGCGGAGGACATTAGTATTATTAGAAAATCATAATTATTCGGATGATAGAAAATCCTATCATCTGAATAATTCGATATAATAAAATATAGAGAGCTATATCAACGATGGGAAATAAAGTGATAACTGTAGCGAATATAGCAACGGCTGTTTCGCAAAAAGTAGAAGATTATAAATTATTAACGAAGTTTAGATTATCGTTTTTAGTTGTTTTTTCTGCGGGAATTGGTTTTTTACTAGCTTCTCCCACATTTGATTTATCTGGTCTATTCGTTCTTTGTTTAGGTGGATTTTTAGTAACGGGAGCATCAAATGCACTTAATCAAGTGCTAGAGCAAGATTTGGATAAACAAATGGCTCGAACTTCGAAGCGTCCGTTAGCTAGTGGTCGTATGAACACGAATGAGGCAGTACTTTCGGCGGGTTTAATGAGTTTGCTCGGAATTACTTTATTGGCTTCTTTCAATATGATGACAGCATTGATAGGGATGATTTCATTGATTAGTTATGCTTTTGTATATACTCCAATGAAAAGAATTTCTCCAATTGCAGTTATTATTGGAGCGTTTCCTGGTGCATTTCCTCCTATGATAGGTTGGGTTGCTGTTACGGGAACTCTAGATATAGAAGCGTTAGTTTTATTTGGTATTCAGTTTTTATGGCAATTCCCTCATTTTTGGGCGATTGCTTGGGTTCAATATGAAGATTATGCAAAGGCAGGGTTCTTCTTATTACCCACAAAACGAAAAGATAAACAGTCTGCTTTGCAGGGAGTTATATATGCTTTGATATTATTACCAATTAGTTTTTTACCTTATTTTTTAGGTTTGACAGGGTTAATATCAATGATAATAGTCGGAATAGCAGGGCTATATTACGCTTATAAATCTTGGCTTTTATACAAGGAATGTACTCGTGATGCTGCCAGAAAATTGATGTTTACATCATTTATTTATCTTCCGATTGTATTGATTGCGCTAGTTTTGGATAAATTATAGGAGACTTTCTGTAAAGTTGAGAAACAAAATAAAATGCAATTAGTGGGACAAGTACCTTTAAAAAAGAAAAGAAATAAAATACACCCATATAAATTTGCGCTTTGGGTAGCATGTGCAGCAATTGTAATGATGTTTGCAGCGCTTACAAGTGCTTATATGGTAAGGAAATCAGGTGGAAACTGGTTAGAATTCACTTTGCCTAATGTATTTTACATCAATACGTTAGTTATTCTTTTGAGTAGTATTTCGATACATGGAGCTTATTTAGCTTTCAAAAAGAATAATCACAAACTGTATAAAATATTATTAAGTGGTGGTGCAATTCTCGGGTTAACCTTCGTAACTTTGCAGTATCAAGGATGGCAAGAGTTAATAGCTCAAGGTATTGAGTTAAAAACAAATCCATCAAGTTCATTTTTGTATGTTATATCGGGATTGCATTTAGCACATATTATTCCGGGAATAGTAGCAATTGTATTAGCATTTATATTTGCTTTTATTCGCAAACAAGAAGTAACGCCTTTGAGTAAATTAAGATTAGAGCTAGTGGTTCATTACTGGCATTTTGTTGATTTTCTTTGGGTATATTTGTTTGTATTTTTATTATTACAATAAGAAATTTAGAAACTCTAGTTCAGATTATAGATTGTTGGTGATTATCATGTTAATAGATTAACATCAACAAGAACATTTTAAATGTGAAAGAAATAATGGCAACAGAAGAAACAGTACTAGAAGTACAACATGGTCAAGAGCAGGGAGATGCTTGGTCAGGAGGGAAAAAACCATTCAAAGTAAGTTATGGAAAGCTGATGATGTGGTATTTCCTTCTATCAGATGCTTTTACTTTTGCAGGCTTTTTGATAGCTTACGGAGCGTTACGCTTTAGTATGCCTACATGGCCGCTTCCAGATGTAGTGTTCTCAACACTTCCTGGAGGAATCCACGATGCACCGTTGATTTTCGTTACTATTATGACGTTTATCTTAATCGTAAGTAGTGTAACTATGGTTCGTGCGGTACAAGAAGGTCATCGCGAGAATCAAAAAGGAGTAACTTTTTGGATGTTATTGACGGTTATTGGTGGATTGATGTTTTTGGGCTGTCAGGCTTGGGAGTGGAATACATTGATTAACGGTGAGAATATGTCAATCTCTCGTAATACATTTG
>CAKZLT010000159.1 GCA_937127195.1 uncultured Saprospiraceae bacterium | reverse complement strand
AGTGAAATTTTCAAGGTGTTCTACAAGTTTATATTGTCTATCAGGATAAAGTGAGTTTTCTGGTTCATCCATTAAAATGATAGTATTTAAAGGTGCGACTTCTTGTTCGTCAGAAGCAACCCCCAAAAAAGGTAACGTTTTTAGTACGATTTGCTTCGTTCCTGTACTTAAAAATTTTGATGGAATTTCATAGCCATTTTCATGTAAAGGCTCAAAACGAAGAAATTGTAAATCATTAGTTTTTTGAATTTCTAAAGCAATTTTTACATTAAAAGCAGTTAAAAATTCTTCTAAGTTTTTAGAAAAAATTTCTATTGGATTAATGGTTTTATCTTTCCAATCAGTATAGTTTTTTATTACTTGGTCTAATTTGCCGTTTCCTCCAATTGCAACATTAGCGATTTGTAATTTATAATCATTTTCTTCAATTCTATAAGCCTTTGTTTTGAATAAAATGCTATCCCATACCTTAGAAATCTCATTATCCTCAGTAGTACGAAAATCTAAAATTTCATCTTTTATAGAATATTCATTAAAACCCAAATTGACATCTTTCAAATCCTTACTTAATAAATAGGTCTGTCGTACAATATCTGGCGGAAAATACATTAGTCGAGGAAAAGACTCTAAACTCTGAACACCTGAATTATCTTTAATTTCGGCTTTAATCAATTCAGTTTTAATTTGACCATTTTTAAAAATAGTTTTAAACTCTTCGATATAAGTTTCTGCTTTATCTGCTAGACGGTGGTAAATTTCGACTTCTTTTCCAAGTGTTTCTGGAATATCTTTCAAGTCATTAGCCGTCAATGAATAAATCAAATTTAATAAAGTGGTTTTGCCTGTTCCACTTTGCCCAATAAAACATATTTTATCCAAAGGCTTTCCTTCTTTTTCATGACCTAAAGGATAGGTTAAATCCAACTCAAAATCTTTAAATTGATTAAAGTTTTTAATTAGAATTTTTGTGATTTTCCCTTCAGGCTTCTTAACTTCGGATTTTTCGAATTCTTCTTGCTTATTATCAGTTGTAAAAATTACATTTTCATATAACCAATTAAAAAATTGGTCTAATAAAATATTTTTAGGGTATTTTTTATATTCTTTGGGAATATTAATTTTAGCAGCGTCGTATAGAGGCAAAATTTCTTCCTGTACTAACTTATTATAAGCAATATATTTATCGCCAAATTTTTTAGGAAAACCTTTAACTTCCTCTTTAAATCCCAAAAATTCTAATGCACTAATATCTCTTTTATTATAAAACACATATTTATCAGCATGAGCATTTCCAATTAATTCACTCAATGAAGACTCTCCAAAAAATGCTAACTTATAACCACTTTTGGAATCTAATAAGTTATTAAATCTTACATTATCATCATCTTCTCCATATTTCAAATAAGTAAATACCTTTTTATAATGTTCAATTGAGTGATTTGGGCGTTCTCCTAAAGCACGAGCTTTAGCTAAAGCTAAGTCTTGAAATGAATGAATATGCGTACCAATAACTTGAATATCTTCCCATTTTTCTATTCTTTCTAAGTTTTCTTTTCCAAAAAAGCTTTGAAAAAAGGTATAGTTTTGTTCCCAAACCTTTGCTATTAGCAAATGTTCTTTTATTACTTTTTTATAATCATTCAAGTATTTATTAATTTTCTTCTTAATCTCTTCTTTCTTTTTTTTCTGATTCATTTCACCTGCTTTTTTTATAAAAATCAGTTTAGTAACGGAGAAAAAATAACTTCGTCATTTGTCAAGTTATTTTTTGGACGTTACTTAACACACTGTTTCAAAAGTTTATTTATATTTTCAAAAGCTAACATAGCGCGACGAGGCTCGTCGCCCGACTATTAAAAGCCGCTTTTGTTAGCGTGGCGACGAGGCTCGTCGCGTTACGAAACATTAAATAACTTTTGAAACAGTGTACTTAGTAGTCAGTAAAAAACTACTCTTGCAATTGTTCTCTTTGGACAAATTGCATTTCATACAATTCTTTATAATGCCCGCTTTCGTTTTGTAAAAGCTCTTTGTGAGAACCGAGTTCTTGAATTTCTCCTTTTTTCAAGACCATGATTTTATCAGCATGACGAATCGTAGAAAGGCGATGCGCTATAATAATTGACGTTCTTTTGGCAATTAATGTTTCTATCGCGAACTGAATAACGGACTCAGTTTCGGGGTCAATAGAGGAAGTTGCTTCGTCCAAAATCAAAATATCTGGGTCAAAAACTAAAGCTCTTACAAACGAAATCAACTGTCGCTGCCCCATTGAAAGCGTCGCACCGCGTTCCATTACTTGATAATCATAGCCGTCGGGCAGTTTCATTATGAACTCATGCGCTCCAATCATTTTGGCCGCTTCGATTACTTTTTCTCTTGCGATGCTTTCGTCGCGGAGGGTTATATTTTCAAAAACACTACCCGAAAAAAGGAAAACATCTTGCAAAACAACCCCTATTCGGCGACGCATAGCATCCAAATCAAAGTTCTGAATATCTTGGTCATCTATCAAAATTTGACCTTCTTGAATATCATAAAAGCGATTAAGTATATTAATAATCGTTGTTTTTCCAGAACCCGTACTTCCGACAATTGCCAATGTTTTACCTGCTTCTAGCTCAAAACTCAAATCTTTTAGTACCCAGTCATTTTCAACATAAGCAAAACGAACATGATCAAACTCTAGTTTTCCTTCAAGCCTTTTGGGTTTTAAAGTTCCTGTATTTTTAATCTTATCCGTTCTATCTAATACATCAAAAACGCGCTGTGCAGCAATTAAACCCATTTGAAGGGTGTTGAATTTATCTGCCAACATTCGCATCGGACGAAACAACATATTCAAGTATAATGGAAAAGCAATCAGTAAACCGAGTGTTACTTCTCCTCCGATAACACCTCTTGCACCATACCAAATCATCAAACCGAGCGATGCCGCTGAGATAATTTCAATGACAGGAAAATAAACTGCATAGTATAATATAGTATCTAAATTGGCTTGTGTGTATTCGCGGTTGATTTTCTTAAAACGCTTCATTTCTCTATCTTCCGCATTAAATATCTGAACCATTCGCATTCCTGTGATATGTTCTTGTAAGAAAGCATTCATAGTAGAAATTTGCGTTCGGACTATTTGATAAGCCGTTTTTACTTTTTCTTTAAAAATATAAGTACTAATCAATAGAAACGGAAAGGTAACCAGACAAATCAAAGTCAACCTCCAACTCGTATTCAACATAATTACTAAAACGACAATCAACGAAAGTACATCCGCCACAATCGTAATAACGCCTTTAGAAAAAACGCTATTGATGGTTTCAATATCATTGATGGTACGAGTCGTTGAAGTTCCGATAGGCGTAGTATCGAAGTAGGTTAGTTTTAAACTAGAAATCTGTCTGAATACTTTTACGCGCAAATCTCGAATGACGGATTGCCCCAAAAGATTAGTGGAATAAATAAAAATATACTGAAGTACAGATCGTATTATTAAAACGGCTGTTAAGATGAACATCATCCGCAATAAGCCACTACTGTCCATGCCCAAAATGTGTTTATCAACGGTTTGCTGTATCAGATAAGGAGTTAAAACTCCTAAGGGCGCAAGTATAATTGCTAAAAATCCTGAGAAAATAAAAAGCAATTGATAAGGTTTTGCCAACTCTAGAACCCGACTTAATAAGGTAAAATCTATTTTGTTTTTCTTAGCTTTCTCTTGACTCATTTAATCTTTCTATTTTTCATAACTGTATAAATTACAGTATGATAAAGTTACAAACATTAAATATGAATTAATGTTGAAACAGTGAATTTTTACAAAAGTGAGAAAATTTATTTTATTTTTCAGATTGATTCTTCTTTTGTACCAAAAACTAATTTCTTGAAAAATATTATTCTCATCATTTTTATGATGATTTTATCAAATAACTTAACTGCTCAATCCTTAATTAGAGATAATTATGGTGTTCAAGCTGGCATCTCTTTTCAGTTTGGAAGTACTGTAAATCGATTGGGACTATTTGCTAAAGGTTTTGTGATTTATGAGTCTTTTCAACTCAATACGGACGTTCGGTGGCATTTTAATATAAGAAGTTTTGGGCCTCCTATAAGCGGCGGCGAATGGATTTATAAAGTCGGTTTGGTTTGGTCATGGGGCAAAAATGATACTTTACGTAACGAAATTCTAACGCCCGTTAGTAATCAAATTGGAAAGAGAAACAGTATCGGTTATAGTTTTAATCAATATCGCGACCAAATCGGAACGACTCAAAAAACGGGTTTAGCAAGTATTCAACTCAATCGCTTGCAGTTTATTATTGAAAATGATGCCTTTGCTGGCGCACCAGCCGATAAGTTCAGAACCGCAGCAGCCACTTTTCAATATCGCCTCACTGCTACCACACAAATCGGCATCAACTCCATTCTTTGGACAGGTGACCCATTTACTAATTTCATTGATACTCAAACCGAAGATGCAACTTACCCGAGTCGATATGGTTACCGAGATATGCGTTTGGCGCAATATGGAAAGTATTCTCACGGGATTTTGAGTATGCAATTACAGCAAGTTTTTCCATATCAACAGGCCGTTAAATATGATTTGGGAATTGACTCAGAATATATTCGTCATGCTTTGCAAAATGTAGTGATTCATGATATGTATTACGTTCCAGATAAAATAAATCTAGCCAAACATCCACACATTCCAATGGTTTCGGATGATGGAACGCAATTTTTGTTTCGAGCTGGGCAAAAGGTTAAGCCACTTTTGTTTTTTGGACAATTAGGCTTAAATAGTACCCTCTTTTATTAGCTTCATTTTTTTAGAGTTTGATTAATAAGCTATTATCTTTGTTTTTGTTTGCTACCTTTAAGACATTTACTGACGAAAAGATGAACAAACTTTATCTCCTTTTACTTATCTTATTTTAATAGAAAAAACGAACTACGAATTAGAATATAAAACAGATTAACATGAAAATTGGACTATTTATCATTCTAGGAATTGTCATTCTCACTACTTGGATTGCCTGCTCAACACCTACTCCTGAAGAGGCAATTTTATCAAAAGAAGCAAAAATTATTCAAGCCACTATTCAAGCTCATGGAGGAAAAAACTATGATAAGGCGGCTTTTTCATTTGATTTCAGAAACAGAAGCTACTCTTTTAAGAATAATGAAGGTCTTTTTGAATATACAATGCGAGAAGAAAAAGAAGGTCAAATAACAGCAGATATTTTGACTAATGACCGATTTGAGCGCAAGATTAACGGAGAAATTCAAAACTTGAGTAAAGAAGATGTAGCGAAATATAGTGGTTCTTTGACTTCTGTAATCTATTTTGTATTGTTACCTTACAAGCTCAACGACCCCGCCGTAATGCTAGCAGACAAAGGTCAAGCAACTATAAAAGGTGAAGAGTATGACGTATTAGAAATTCGATTTAAAGAAGAAGGCGGAGGAGAGGATTTTCACGATATATATTATTATTGGATTAATCAAGAAACCAATTTTGTGGATTATTTGGCTTATCAATTTTCGGTTGATGGCGGTGACGGGACTCGCTTTCGAGTTGCTTATAATCAAATCACATTGGATGGTGTTCGCTTTCAAGACTATGAAAATTATAAATCTCTTTACGAAACGCCTTTAGATTCTTTACCTATTCTTTTTGAAAATGAAAATCTTGAAAAATTATCTGTGATTGAATTAGAAAACTTACAGGCGATGTAGTAGTTGACGGTGAATGGTTGACGGACGCTTCGCTGACGGTTGACAGCATAGCCGTATAGTTAAGGTAAAAAAGCGTTCACTATGGCTAATTTCTCCTTTATGTTTAACTATTTTATGGACTTAAATAATTCGATTTAAATTAGCCCATTCTCTATGTAAAACTCCAATATGAGCAGGATAAACATGAGTAGTCCAAGTAATGTCTTTTCCTCGACTTCTTTCACTGTGGTAAAAGTTATCTATTGGAGGGTGTTCCAATTTGATAATTTGAATAGCTTTATGTAGTCTAGGTTGATTCCGTTTTACTTGAGCGACATAATGATTCCCCGATTTTACTATGGTTGCAATTGTTTTTTCTGGGTATTTAAAGCGTCCATAGTGAATATTAAGCCCATATCTTTAAGCTCTGACATAATTTTTCTAGTTAAAGGAGCTTCTCCTTTCTCCTTAAAAACAATTAACAACTTAATCTAATACAGAATTGTTTATTTTTGTATTAACTTGTATAACTACTTAGTATTAAGTTTCTTTTTTTGAATGAGCTTTCAATAGGAATTTCAAAAAATAAAAATAAAAGAAGATGGAAGTCACCAATAATAATAGTACTGTTGAAAATACAATAAAAGAAGTCATCAATATATTTTCTTCTTACTTAGAAAACAATAAACTTAGAAAAACACCCGAACGGTTCGCTATTTTAGAGGAAATCTATCGGCGTACTGACCATTTTGATGCAGAAGCACTATATATTCACATGAAAAACCAGAACTATCGAGTGAGTCGGGCAACGGTTTACAATACATTAGAGTTGTTGGTTTCTTGTGATTTGGTAAAAAAACATCAGTTCGGAAAAAATTTAGCGCAATACGAAAAATCTTATGGCTTCAAGCAACATGACCATTTGATTTGTGTAGATTGTAGAAAAGTATTAGAGTTTTGCGACCCTAGAATTCAGCAAATCAAATCCATGATGGGCGAATTATTAAAGTTTGAGATTACACATCACTCTTTGAATTTATACGGAAAATGCGATGGTGCTTGCGAAAAAACGGCTAAGTAAAAAAACGGTGGACGGTGGACGGACGCTTCGCTGACGGTGGACGGTGTTTTAGCTGTCTTTTATTACCTTTTTATAAAAAAATAGTTAATCATCAGCTTGCCTGACGCAGTAGTAGGCAGGCGCAGCATCCGTTAGTCATTAACTGCTTGTTTAATGGTTTCCATTTTACTTTTAGCATATTGGTATCCCAATTGATAAATTTCTTCCGCCTTATTGAAATCAAAAATACCATAATTATCAATTCCATCAATTTCTAAAGAAACATCACATTGCGATAATCGACTATGTGAATTATCATTCACGACCAAGTCAATACAACGTTCTGCAATGTCCATCATTCCATCAACTTTACGAGTTCTTATAGGCATAACGCTCACGCCAATCACTTTATCACAATATAATCGGAGTGGTTCTATTGGCAAATTATTCAGAACGCCGCCATCAACATAAAGCTGTCCATCAATTTCTATTGGCTTAAAAATTAAAGGAATAGAGCAGGAAGCAATAATGCTTTTGAATAAAACCCCTTCTTCTCTAATTTCCCATTTGCCTTTTTCTATATTTGTTACACAGACGAATAATTTCTTCTTTAATGCCGAAAAATTATCTTTAGGAATATATTGAGATAAGATTTTTTTGACTTGAGACAAATCCATTAAGCCCATTCTAAATTGTAACTTGAAAACGCTAAAGAGACTTGTATTCTTAGCAATATCCAACATTTCGTCAGGCGAAAGTCCTGCTGCGTACAATACGCCAACTAAGCTTCCTGCGCTTGTTCCCGAAATATAAGTTGGAAAAATACCAGCTTCATCCAAGGCTTTCAAAACGCCAATATGCGCAATTCCTCTCGCGCCACCTCCAGAGAATCCTATTCCTAAAGTGTCATCGTTCATTTTTTTATTTTTTTCTACTCCCTAAAGTCTAATAATCAAACCGATTCAAATTAAAGGATTCAATTACATTAATCAACGATTGAGCATAATTTTTTTGTGTTGAAAATTTAACTTTCTCTAGTTCCTTCGCCCATGATTGATAATTCACTGTTCCTAAATCAGTCAAATAACTATGATTAGTAGCTAACAATTCGCTATGATTTCTAAAACTTCTCCACGGACTTGTATAAGCTCTAAAACATTGCCCATTATCAAAATTCATTTTATCACCTTTAAACTCCTTTCCACAAAGAAGATTAAAATGATTATTGCCATTAAGTGCTTGTTGGCTCGTTCCTGCGGCACTCAAAAGCATTCCTTGTGCTAAAGAAATCGATGCTGGAATTTTGAATTTTCTCATTTCATCAATCGCAACATGCGAAAAACGACGAATATAAGCTGCCTTCATTTTTGAATTTACCTGTTCTAAAACTTCTTCATAGCTCAAGTTCGTTGGCTCATTCGAGCGAATGATGCTACTCTTAGACAAGTCTTCATCACCTTTTTCAGTATAAGTTTCTGTGATTTTACTTTCTTTTTTAATTTCTCCCTGCAAAGTAGGCGGCACAGGAGGAATCATTTGCTCTTGTTTGGGTTGAGCTTTGGGAGACTGCAAATTAATGCTAAATGAAAAATCTTTCTTAATCACTACTAGGAGAATGATTCCCAATATGAGAATATTCAATCCTGATTCTTTAATAAAACCTGCTACTTTATTTGATTCATCCTTCATATTCTTTAATTATTCGTATCTAAACAAAACAAATATAAAACAATTTGTTTTAAAAGTCAAGATTCAAAAGGATTCTAATAAAATCAATCCCATCTTAAATCCCTAAAATTCAATATTTCCCTTTGCAATCAAGATTAAGTTTCAAAAACAGACAAAATCCTAAAATGGGATTAGTTTATATTTAAAAATATAATTAAATAGCTGATAATCAACATTTAGTGTTTTTTGGCACTTCTATTGAAATATAATAATTACCAAACAAAAAAATAACAAACACAAACAAAGCAATTATGAAAAAGCAAATATTTACAATCAGCACTTTATTAACTTTAGGATTAATTTTAAGTAGTTCGTCTGCAATTGCGAATAATACGCCTAATAATAATTTACCAAAACCAGTAGCATATAATTATACAGGATATAGTGTTCAGATATTAGAAGTAGATAAAGAATTAAACGAAAAGCACTCTATTTTTAAGAGTTTCGGAGATATTAAAATTCAAAAAGAAGATGGTCATTTTTATTACTTCGTAGGTGAATTTAAAGATCAAGCTGCTGCCCAAGAATATTTAGAAAAAGTAATTGTTAGTAGATTTCCAAGCGCGGAGATTGCAAGATACAGAGATGGAGTAAGAATAGATTTAGACGAATAAAAGAGCCAAAGACTACTAGTGAAACGCAAAATAGAAAATAGAAAAACTTATTTTAAAGAAAGGAGAAAACAACTAGAAAAAACCATCACAATACAATAAATTAACGTTTTTTCATAAATCAAAACAGCTTCTAAGTCATTGACCTAGAAGCTGTTTTCTTTTTATTTTATGTACAAAGCCTATTATCTTCTTCTGCCCTTACGAGATGATCTACTTTTGCGACCGCCGCCCATTCCTGAGCCACCGCCTTGCATTTTAGACATTTTGTGCATCATTTTACGCATTTCTTCAAATTGACGAACAAACTGATTGATTTCTGCTAATTGATGTCCACTTCCTGCTGCGATTCTTTTCTTGCGGCTAATATTCAATTTATCAGGATTAGCACGTTCATGAGGTGTCATTGATTGAATCATTGCTTCAATTCTCACAAAAG
>CAKZLT010000158.1 GCA_937127195.1 uncultured Saprospiraceae bacterium | reverse complement strand
GTTGATATTTTTAAAAAATAGGTTATATCAAACTTCAATCAAACCTTATAGGTTTTAAAAACCTATAAGGTTTAGAGAATCAAGAAAAAAGTACTAATGACCAAACTCAAATCATATAGAACCGAAACAAAGTGGGCAAAGTGTTTTTTCTTTTGTTTTTGTTTGTTCCTTTGTGCCTGCCTGTTGCTAACAGCAGACAGGGTTCAAAATTATTTTTTTGGTGGCAATTTTACTGCTTTCATTAGAGTCGTTTTATCACCATTATAAGTTTTTCCAATAGGATTTTTGCCTCTTGTTAAACCTTCAAAGTTGCCTTTTTCTACCAAATCCCACAAAGCATATTTGGCTTGTCCGTCGATGGTAAAAAGTCCGAAGTAATTTTCTGAACCTTCTGGATTTTTCTCATCTTTCCAGTTTTCGTTGAATGCCTCAAAGTAAAAGCAAGACATTTTGTTTTTGGCAGTCCATTCGCGCATTTTTTTATAAAAAACACCTTCCTTATATTCGTCAGTTGCTTTTGTACCTTCATCTCCATAGAAACCATTTGAAGATGTTGCCCAACCTGTTTCACCAATATGAATGTCTTTCTCTATACCTAAACTCTTAATATAAGCTGCTGCTCGGTCATACTGTGCAATTCCAAAATCCATAGCACGCTGCATCGCCAATTCAATTTTTTCTTCTTTTGATTTATCTTCTTCACCATCAAAAACGCCCCAAAAATCTGGTTTATAGTGCGTTTCGTGCATTGGATAAATGTGTAATGATACATAATCAACCGCTTCGATGAGTTTATTCAAATCTTCTACATGATACTCTTTACCTTCGCCGCCCCATGCAGCATAATTATCAGAACTTGTAATCCAAATATCTGATGGTAAACCTCCATTTTGCTTCAAATCTTGCAAATGATTGACCCAATTCAGAATAACACTAGGTTGCACAAAATAAGTTGCTGCCCATTTGACCATTGCTTCGTTACCCACAGCAATTACTTTTACAATTTCTGGATATTTGTTTGCTAACTCAACTGCTTTATTAATTTCGGCAGTATTTGCTTTTTTATCTTCTTTATCGTGGTTTGGTTTTTTTGTCCAAGCATTTTCACAATCAATCCATGCACCGAGCATTACATACATTTCAAATGTCGGGTCAGCTTCTCTTAATTGATGAATGGCTTCCAAAAGGTTGGCTGCTTGCTTCAATTGAACATTGTAAGTACGAACAATTCCTACGCCCATTGCCGAAAGAATCTTCATATCTTCTTTGAGTTGTTCGATAGTAGGTTGAGCATCACGGGTATTTTCACGATAGCCACCATAAGACATCGCCAAGTATTTAGGATTACCTAAAATCTCTTTAGCCGTTATTGATTCTATCCTGTTTGCTTTCTTTTTTATTTCATCTGTATCACTTAAATTTTCTGCTTGTGGTTGAGCACAAGAAAACAACGTTGTTAGTAATAATGTAACAACTAGTAATAACCTGAATCTTGTATTGATTTTCATTGTTTTATTTTAAAAATGCCTTCAATAATGAAAGTCACCAGACAACCTGAGGTCATCTGATGACTCCTTTTATTGTCTTTATTTTAAATCCGCTGTATTAACCTGAACGGTTATTTTTGTAATTTTGCCTGTTCTTTCAAAAAGTTGTTGACTTGTCGCCTCATCCAAGTTCAATGTTTCAGATTTTTTGATTGAGTCATCACTTAGAGTAATTTCTAATTGAGTTTTATCTGCTAATTGATAAACGACTGGCACTTGACAGTAAGTAAACGCAAGTTGACCAACTGTTAAATCTGTTGACAAATGTTCTCCATTCACATCAACGTAATTGAATGTATTGGCTTCTGTCAAAAACTCTTCTTTGCGTAATAAGCAAGGGTCAAAAAACAATTTGCCTTTTTTCACAAAAACACCTAATTCTCCAAATCGGCACAAAATATCTTCTTTAACCTGTCCCGTCATTCCTGGCTGCTGCGCGCCTCTGCCTGCTGGCGTGTGCGAATAAGCATCCGTTGGAAATGCTCCATAAAGTTCGGGTGATTTGTGAACGCCAATCCCCGCGTTGATTTCGTAGTAGTGTTCTAGCAATCGACCAACAACGGCTGCGTTTTCGTTTTCTCTGACCGCTTTTAAAGCAGATTCTTGAACCGCCAACTGTAATTTAGAAACCATGTGCCAGTAAATAGAACCTAAGCCTTCATAACCAAAGAAAGTCCCCGAACGCCCTGTGAATGCTTTATGATTGAATACTTCTTCAAAAATTTGAAGTACCAAAGAGCTATCTTTTTCAACTAATGAAGCTAATTCAGTTGTATTTAAGGCAGTCAAAGCTTTTTTTACATCATCAGCATTTCTGAAATTACCGTTGAAGTGATAATGACCTTTTACATCCTTTTCAATCAGTTGAGTGTCCTTACTCGCAACTAATTTTTCTAATAATTCACTTTTTGCAACTGAGTTTGCGGGGATTCTATTTTTTTCAATAAACCCTAATAAGTTTTTATTTGGATAAAGAATATAACTGTATTGGTCTGGTCTGAAAAGCGCGCTTGCTTTCAAAGCGTCTAATAATTCGATTGTTTCTTGTGATGATAAATAACCAGCACTCAACACTGCTACTTGACCTTCCAACATTTCACTCAAATAAGCAACAGAAACCTCTTTGTCATTCTCAACCGTCATTAGGTTATAGGCGTGATAAAGGTTATCCGTTCTTTTATTTGCGTCAATAGAATGTTCCAAATATTGTAATCCGATTTTCACAAAATGCTTTAATTGGTCTAAACTAATTGCTGTTTTTTGACCAGAAAAAGATTTTTCATAAATCGTAGAACGATAATCGCTACTTGCTTGCCCCAACGAATCAAGGATAGTTTTTCTATCAATATCGTTGATTGAACCTTTTAATAGGTCTTGATGATTATCAAAAGTGGCTATGATTCGTTGGAAGAAATCTGCTAATTCGTTAGATATTTCAACTTCTTCTACACTTGCTCCATTAAAGGTATTTTCAAAGAAATTCAAAAATCGTCTCAAATAGTATAAAGTAACCATTGAAACACCATTTCCAACAAGTGCATTATTAGCGTCATTCCATTCAGGGCGCTGTGTATTCATCCAAATACCGCCTTCTGGAATGAAGTTAGATAACTTCGCTAAAACAGAAGCTAAGATTTTTTCGATGAAATTCACCTTATATATATCACCGTTTTGACTTTGTAATAAAGCTCCATCTGCGCCCATTTCGTCGCGTCTAGCTCTAATAGCATGGTCAAATTTTTCATCAAAATCAATGGTATCTTTAGGATTTTTTAGAATATCCTCATGCTTTTTGATTTTGTATGGTACATTCGCATAAACGAATAAATCTTTGTCAAATAGCTTCTCTAAGCTATTTGGCTCATGATTTTCGATAAACTCTAAAAATTTCAACAGATAAATAATCTGGTGATCTCCCCAGTATCCGATATATGACCATGGATCATCTGGCTCAATAGCTTCCCAATCAAAACCATCTTTAGTTACTCGATAAGGATTATATCCGTCGAAAGTAGAAGCATTCAAAAACTTGTGAATCATGCTTTCTATAAACTGTGGATAAGAGTATGCTAGAGCTTCCCAGTTCTGGAAAATATCTCTCCAATTTCCTTGATAATCTAGTATTTTTGAACCATCAACCTCACTGCGTGTATTGATAGAAAACTTGTTCCAAGGTCGGCTAGGGTCACCGTGTCTTCTACTAAATTTAAGCGGCATATATTCCAAACACAAGCGTTTGAAGTCGCTATTGTCGTTTTGTTGCGCTAATTTTTTTAGTTCAGAAAGCGTAAATGTTTCTGGTAATCCGTCAATGTCATTTTTGAAAGTTTCAAAAACAGACTTATTTGCTTTTTCTAAGTAGATACGAAAATCCCATTTTTCAATCTGAAAATTATTATCAAAAATACCGCCTCGCATGATATTAAAAAGAGTATTCGAGAAATGGCTTGTATCTCTAAAACTATCGGCGGTGAGTTGCAATGCATCAGAACCAGCATTCAATTGAATGAGTTGTTGTGTACCGAGTTCAATATCTTGATTAATGAGTTCCGCTAATTGCGTTTCATTTTTAATCATTTCAGAAAGTTGGGCAACTGCTGCATGGTTTTTATTGACATCCGTTACAATTGTCCACTCTTTAGTCGCGTTAGCTTCTAGATTAATGGTTTTAGTTAAAAAGTAAGCTCCTTTTTCAGCTTTCACATCCGTTTCTTGCTGAATAGATTTGCCTCTTCTAAAGTTTTTTAATTGTAAAGAAGACACCAAATAAGTTGGATTGTCTAACCCTAATGACCAAGCCACATTCGTTTTTAGGGCTTCGCTCGGCTCAGCTCTATCTACCAAAATCGCGCTCAATGCAAAAATTCCAAGTCCTGTTGCTTCTTCTAATTCATTTCTTTTGTAAGCATCTACCAAGTTGCTATATGCATTTTGAGTGTCTGGTTCGATGCTCGCAGGCAAAATATTTTGGATACCATCAAGTAAAGTAATTGTTACTTCCGAATTGGTATTATTGATAAGTGTTGATTTTCGAACGAAACCATATCTATTACTAGAGTTCCATTGATACCTAAAAGTCAATCCAAGGTCGTGATTGATTTCTTCAAAGATAATTTTGTTACCATAAGTATTTTTGTAAAGATTTCGGGTAACTTCATACATTCCATCAAAGCGTTCAGAAAGAGGTTCCCAAGTTAATGTAGTATCGCCTTTTTGTATTTTAAAAATACTTTTGCTACCTGTGATGTCGGCAGTTTCTGTAATTTTATCGGAAGTATAGTAAGGAAACAAAGCGTAATCAGAATTTTTTCTTCCTGCACTTAATCCGCCATTACTTGATATAAAAAGCCAATGATTGGAGTCACTTACGATAGTCATAAAAAAAGGTGACATCTCATCGCAATTCGCAATCTTAAAATAGTTTTCATTGTCAATCTTCACTTGACTGATACCAATTATTGGTTCAGCATTTAGTTGTTGTTCTGAATTTAATAATGCCATTTTTTCTTTTTCCTATTTTATCTTTTAATACATTGAAGATTCAATGTATTGATTTTTCTGTATATTTTTTATAGTAAAATATGTTGCTATGTTTGGATAAAGAATTTGACAAATGTATAGATAGATTGAAAGATATAGCCAATCTTCATTTGTCTTTTTCTGATGAGTAAATAGTTTCTTATAAAGAATTTTAGATTTTTTAATAAAAAAAAGAAAATAGAATTATAATTTGTTGGAGACCACTTGACTCTTAGCAAATGTAGGATAAAGCTAGATATTACCAAATAATATATCTACATCACTATTTCTACAATGAAGAGAAAGGCATTTTAAACATACATCAATACTACATCATATTAACTTTATTTAGCTTTATCTCTTGTTAGAAGCGTTTTTTCTTCTTTTTTATTTGAAATAAAATGTCTGCTAATGTATAGTGATTTTCAGTATTAAAAATCAAAAAATAAGCTGCCTTTATAACCCCAAAAGAAGCGGAAAAATGTATTTGAATTATAGAAAGACCGTAACTATATCGGGATGCGACGGTGTACTTAGTCAAGCGCATTTTCTGATTAACTTTAGAAAAACAGATAGGTAACTTCGTTGAGAAACAAGTTTTTTTTATAAAAAAGTTGTAGAAATAACTCTCTTCAATACCGCAATTTCAGAATACAACTTTTGAAAAATAGGAAAAATGGTAATGCTGCTAAAATGCCACATAAGTAATTCAAGTCTGTCATCCAAGTCATTGTTATTTTTGAATAAAAAAACGTCTATGGAAAGTAATTAATACTCCCATAGACGTTTTCAATTCTCTTTATAAAACTTTAAAATCCAATCGTTCGATTAATCTGTCGCATCCGCTTCAAAACATCCAAACCTTGTTCATATAAATAGTGCAGTATATCAATATAAACCCAATTTTCCGCCAACTTATCTCCTTCTCTTCTATAAATATCGACAACTCGCATCGGCGCGTTCGCATCACTTGCAGGCAACCCTAAAAAGCCACCTTTATTTTTGTTATTCAAATTTGGCCAACCAAAAAATCCTGCATAATTTCCTTCTGAAAATCGTGCAATATGTCCATTAAATACTTTATCCGTCAAGTTTTCTCGAAACGGTAATTGATGTTGTTCTTGATAACGAGGAATAGTATAAGACGCTCCAATTCCAGCAGATCCATACCAATTGAATTTTGGATGCCAATACTTATCTAATCCCATTGCTTCAACGCCTTCATTGTTGCGCTCCAATCCTTTCAACATATCCATAACCAATTGAATACTAGCATTTCCTTGAGTTTCATTGTAAGGCGTTGTGATAATTCCGTCATTCGTTGCAAGACTTGGTACAATCCATTCTACTGCCAAATTCGGAGACATCGACCAAGCATTAGCTTGCATCATCACTTGCGGAATATCCCAAAGGGCTTGCATTTCCACGATTTTTCCATTTTCTAATTTAAAAAATTCATGATAACGCATATATACCAAATGCTTCGTCGCAGGAGTATCGAGTCACGGTTTTTCAAAAGTGCCGACATAATGACCAGCACAACCAACCCAATTTCCACCATTAGAATGACCTGCCATCATAATAAAATCACGTCGTTCCATATCTGGAATTGCGGTAATTAAAGGTTGATAAGCCTTTTGGAATAATTCATCTGCACCGTTTAAATCCTCATAAGGAAAGGCTAAATGAATATCAGCATCAGTCGCAAAAAACTCATTTAATTGCTTTTGCAATTTTGAAACATCACAATCATATAATGCTGCTCGTAGCTGATTGATGATGATTTTATTTTGGTTGTGGATACATAGAAAAAATAGAGATTAAGAACGAGTAAAGTTTGACTAAAAATACATTTTAAAAAAAGCATTTCCAATTAATTACTAATTTTTTTTAGTAAAAAAGGTCAAGTTTGTAATAAAATATATTAACTATTGATTGACTGTTCTCTTTGATTTGGTTGGACATTTTTATTCGGTTGTGGTGGTTGGAATTATTATAGCAAAACTAATATATAAATACGCTCGTTTTTCTTTTTTTTAAAATGCTCGTTTGGTGCGTTTTTGTTGTAAATTTGGGCGTTTTTGAAAATAATCAAATATTCCACGACAATGAAACTCAACGAAATATTAAGCGGTTCAGCGTATGACTTAGCCGTTTTTACAAAATATCCTCATCACATTGATGACCTTGAAAATGCTATAAGTTCAAGAATAAGTCGCAAAAAACTAACACCTTTTGTCACTTGTTATGTTCGTAATAAAGAAATTCAACTCAAACCCGAAGAAGTTATTCGTCAATTATACTTACGTGTTTTGGTGAATGAATACGGCTATGCTCAATCTCGCATCAAAATAGAATATCCTATTTCTATTGGTCGCTCCAAAAAGCGTGTTGATATTGCGATAATGGACGCTGAAAGAACCTTGTCTGAATATATTTTGGTAGAATTAAAAAGTCCAAAATTCAATGATGGTAAAAAACAATTGCATTCTTATTGTAATGCAACAGGCGCACCGTTGGGCGTTTGGTCGAATGGTAAAAGCATTGAATATTATCAACGAACTGACCCAAATTATTTCGCTGATTTAAAAGATATTCCGAAGTCTGGTGTTTCGTTGAGCGATTTTATCAATCGTCGTTATACGATTTTGGATTTGATTTTGGGTGATAAATTGAGAGAAAAGACCTTAAAAGGATTTATTACAGAACTCGAAGATGAAGTATTGGCGAATGCTGGTGTTAATGTTTTTGAGGAAAGTTTTAAATTGATTTTTACTAAGTTATATGATGAGTTTTTGAGTGGTGGAAATATGGATGCACTTGATATGTTTGTCAAGTATAGAATGCCAAAAGGAAGCAACGTTTATGATTTAGATAAAAAAGAAAATAATGAATTTTACGAAGAAATAAACGCTGACTTACGACCGCTTGATTTCTCGAATGCAGGAACAGAAACAGAAGTTTATGAACGAATAGACAATCTTTTTCAAGATGCTCAACGCAAATGGAAAGGCATTTTTGCAGAAGGTTCAAAATTCAATCTTTCCGCAGCACATTTAAAAATTTGTGTGTCGTATCTTCAAAATATCAAACTCTTTAATTCTAATCTTGATGTCGTTGATGATGCGTTTGAGCATTTGATTAATAAAGATAGTAAAGGAGAAAAAGGGCAATATTTCACGCCTCGTTATGTGATTGATATGTGTGTCAAAATGCTACATCCGAAGCAACACGAATATTTAATTGATACAGCAGCAGGAAGTTGTGGTTTTCCGATGCACGCTATTTTTCATGTGTGGCGAACACTCAACCCGAACGCTCAACACTTACTCACGGCTCAAAAGAAAACCAAAGCACAAAATGATTATGTGCAAGAGAAAGTCTTTGCATTGGATTTTGATGAGCGAACAGTTCGAGTAGGAAAAACCTTAAATTTAATTGCTGGCGATGGAAAAACCAACGTCTTAAAACTCAATACTCTAGATTATGAGCGTTGGAATGGTTTGCGAAAAGCGGACAACTGGCGACCGTATCGTGATGGTTTTGAAAACTTAGAAAAACTAAGAGTAGATGACAAAACCCGCGACGGAAAACGCAATTATCATCAATTCAAGTTTGATGTATTAATGGCAAATCCACCGTTTGCAGGTGATATTAAAGATACTCGTGTATTGGCAAAATACGAATTGGGCGAAAAAGCACTTAATTCTAAAAAGCCAAAAATGGGTCGTGATATTCTTTTTATTGAACGAAATTTAGATTTTCTAAAGCCTGGCGGACGTATGGCAATCGTATTGCCGCAAGGTCGATTTAATAACGCATCTGACAAACGTATTCGGGAATATATCGCTGAACGCTGCCGAATTTTAGCGGTTGTTGGTTTGCATGGAAATACGTTTAAACCACATACAGGCACAAAAACTTCTGTCCTTTTTGTTCAAAAATGGGACGATACGCTTTGTCCAAAAGTAGAAGATTACAATATCTTTTTTGCGACACAACAATCTTCTGCTAAAGACAATAGCGGAACAATTATATATGAAACCGACACCAACGGCAACCGCAAAAAAGACCAAAATAACCATGATATTATAAAACATGACTTATTCAATCATGGAAAATTTATACTCGATGATGGCACAGAAATAGACAAAGGCGAAACACAAGACGGAATAGCTGAGGCATTTATTGAGTTTGCGAAAAAAGAAAATTTATCTTTTTGGTCGGGAAAGTAAGTCGCCTTTCTGATGAAGCGTTTAATGCTTTGTTGGAAAGGCTGGAAGTGTCGATTTTGAAATTGAGTGAACTTGATAATATTAAACAAAGGCTTGATGCTGAGTTTTATAAAAAAGAGTATTTGTCCATTGAGAGAAATATTAAATCATTACCAAACGATATACTAATCAACACAAACATAAAAGTAGATTGCAGTGCATTTTATCCGTCAATTGTTTCTTATTATGATTTTTCTTTCAACGGAATACCTTTTGTAAGA
>CAKZLT010000157.1 GCA_937127195.1 uncultured Saprospiraceae bacterium | reverse complement strand
TGAGAAGCTGGATAACTTTAACACTACTTTTCTCAATTATTGGCAGTGCCTTCGCACAAAGTAAGATAATTGAAGCGACTCTTGAATGGGAAGCACCTGTCGAAAAAAATAATGAAAAAAGATTTCCTTTTGAAAATGCGGCTTGGGATTTGGAACATCCGACGATGCCTCTTTTTATCAAGGAGTTTCCTTTAGAAAAATACGGGAAACTAAATGTAGAAATAGTTGATGTAGTTTATGAAACACTGGAGAAATCGGCTACTGTTGATGACCAGTTTTTATCTAATCAATTGGATATAAATGCCTCTGTCGGTATCGCCAGAAGAGAAGCTATCGGAAGAATCCAATTTATTCCTATTATAAAAACAGGAACAGGCTACCAAAAAGTGAAGTCTTTTAAATTGAAAGCAACCGTAATACCAGCGCCAATGCCATTAGGAAAGGCTAAGCGTACAGGAAGTAATTCTGTGTTAGTTGATGGTGATATTTATAAAATAGCAGTAACTCAAACAGGCATCCATCGCTTGACTTATGATTTTTTAAAAAATACACTGAATATAAATATTGATAATATCGACCCGCGTACTATCAAGATATATGGTAACGGCGGCGGAATGCTTCCAGAAGCCAATTCTGCACCAAGAATAGATGATTTGGAAGAGAATGCTATTATGGTAGCTGGCGAATCAGATGGTAAATTTGATGCTGGTGATTATATTTTATTTTATGGAGAAGGAGCGAACGAATGGACATATAATGAAGCAGAAGAGATTTTTATTCAACGAAATAATGCTTACGATACCAAGAATCATTATTTTATAAAAATAGGCACAAGTAATAACGGAAAACGTGTAGCAACGGTACAAAATGCTACAAACCCAGTTTTTACGACGAATTCTTTTAATGGTCGTTTTCATTATGAAAAAAATGAAGTCAATCTTTTGGATAAGTTCGTTTATGCTTCAGCATCTGGTAGAGAATGGTTTGGAGAGTCTTTCAAATTCACGACTAGCCATGATTTTCGTTTTAATGTACCAAATGTGATTACATCCGAGCCTGTAAAAGCTTTTATTAGAGTGGCAGGACGTTCTATTAGTTTAGCTAATTCGTTCAATGTATTTGCAAATAATCAAAATGTAGCTACCATTAATATTGGTCCAGTGAATGGAGATGTAGAAAGCTCTTATGCTAAAATAAATACGAAAATTGTTCCTTTTTCATTGAATGGAAATAGCCTTGATTTGAAATTAGATTTTAATAAACCAACTTCCGATTCAGAAGGTTGGTTAGATTACATCTCGATTAATGCTCGTCAATCATTGACTTTTGGTGGCGGTCAACTATCATTTAGAGATATAAAAACGATTGGAGAAACTGTTTCTCGTTTTGAAATGGCGAATAGTACATCTGGGAGTTTGAATATTTGGGATGTAACAAATCCAACAAATGCAACAGCTATTAATGCCAATCAATCGGGGAATCAAGTTAATTTCAATATAAATACAATTGAATTAAAAGAGTTTATTGCATTTGATGGTAGTAGTTACTACGAGCCATCATTTGTTCAAAAAATAGCGAATCAAAACCTACACGGAACAGTTGTCAATCCTGAATTGGTGATTTTGTATCACAAAGATTTTGTTGATGATGCCAACCGATTAGCAACTCATCGAAGTACTTTCAGTAACATGAATGTCTATACGGTTGATATTGAACAGGTGTATAATGAGTTTTCATCAGGTAATCAAGACGTGTCTGCTATTCGTGATTTCTCGAAATATTTATATGAAAATTATACAAATTTCAAATACCTATTACTTTTCGGTGATGGTTCTTTTGATTATAAAAATATAAATGCCAGTCCATCAAATCAGAACTTTATACCTGTTTACGAAACGGCTAATTCGACGCACCCTATTGGTGGTTTTGTTTCTGACGATTATTACGCATTACTTGATCCTGAAGAGGGGAGTTCAGTTGCTGGAAAGTTAGACATTGGCGTTGGGCGAATTCCTGCAAGAACAGCAGCAGAAGCCAAGCAAGTTGTAGATAAAATTATCAAATACGATACTGACCCCGCGATATTGGGTGATTGGAAAAATCGCTTAACTTTTGCGGCAGATGACGAAGATGGAAATACACACGTTAATGATGGTGACCAAATTGCTGTAAGTGCGCAAGCAAATAATCCTATCATGAATTTGGATAAAATTTATTTTGATGCATTTCCTCAGGTTTCGACTCACGGAGGAACGCGTTTTCCTGATGTAACAGATGCTTTGAATTCCAATATGTTTAAAGGACATTTTGTGATGAATTACATGGGACACGGAGGAGAAGAAGGTTGGGCGCAAGAGCGTGTCCTTCAAATTCCGCACATTCAAAGCTGGAAGAACGAAAATAAATTACCTTTATTCGTAACAGCAACTTGTTCTTTTGCACCTTACGATGACCCTTCGTTGAATAGTGCAGGTGAGATGATTTTGTTGAAGCCAGATGGAGGAGCTATTGCGCTTTTCACAACAGTTCGTGCGGTTTATACAACTTCTAATAAGTTATTAACGAATTCTGTTTTTAATAATTTATTTAAAAAAGTAAATGGCGTTGTGCCTCCTATGGGGGAAATATTGAGGTATGCTAAAAATATAAGTGGAGCGGGTACTGCTAATACTAGAAAATTTGCGCTTTTAGGCGACCCTTCTCAGACCTTGGCTTATCCAAAATACAATGTAGTTACTACAAGTATTAATGGTCAGCCTGTTTCGGCAACCGATACGTTGAAGGCATTGCAACAAGTGACTATCGAAGGTTATGTGGCAGATAATAACAATGCCTTGAAGAGTTCGTTTAATGGTGTTATTTATCCGACTGTTTTTGATAAAAGAAAGGTTTACAAAACACTTGGTCAAGATGCTGGAAGTAGTGTAAAAAATTATACATTGCAGAAAACGGTTCTTTTTAAAGGAAGAGCAAGTGTAACGAATGGTAAATTCAAATTTACATTCATCGTTCCTAAGGATATTGATTATGACTTTGGTCAAGGAAAAATTAGCTATTATGCAGATAATGGAAATGATGAGGATGCCGCGGGTTCTTATGAGAATTTTATGATAGGTGGTACTAGTGACGCGTTAATAGTAGATGATGAAGGACCGAAGGTAGAAGTTTATATGAATACCGAAGAGTTTGTTTTTGGTGGAATAACAGATGAAAGCCCAACTCTTTTGGTACTATTAGAAGACGATAATGGTATAAATACTTCAGGTACAGGCATCGGACACGACTTGACAGGAGTTTTAAATGACAATACTCAAGGTACTTATGTTTTGAACGACTTTTATGAGTCAGAGTTAGATGATTTTAAAAAAGGTGTTGTTCGTTATCCACTTGCAGACTTAGCAGAAGGAAGACATACTATAAAGGTAAAAGCTTGGGATGTAGCCAATAATTCTGGTGAAGGAAGCACAGAATTTGTTGTTGCAAGTTCGGCAGAAATTGCCTTAGACCATGTTTTAAATTATCCAAATCCTTTTACAACATCAACGGAATTTCAGTTTGAGCATAATTTACCTAATGAACCTTTAGTCGTACAAGTTCAGATTTTTACGGTTTCTGGTCAATTAGTGAAAACCATTCAAAAGAACGTACAATCTGATGGATACAGAGTTACAGGAATCACTTGGGATGGCACTGATGACTTTGGAGGAAGTATTGGTAGAGGTGTTTATGTTTATAAAGTAAGTGTAGGCACGGAGACAGGAAGCGATAATTTTCCGTCAGAAAGTAAATTTGAGAAATTAGTTATTTTGAAATGATGCTATTTCATTTCATTCCCATATATTTGTCATAGCTTATGCGAAATAATCAATGACTTTTTTAGAATAAGTCAGATTTTTGTATAAAAAGATTCCTAACTAAATTAGATAGTTTTTTTGAAAAAATTGAAACATAACTTCAAATTCGCTATTAGAAAATAAGCATATCAAATAGGAACAAATTATTATTATGAAAAAAATGTTTAGAAACACGCTTTTAATAGCGGCTATATTGACTGCTGTTCAAACAGTAACGACTGCACAGGCTATCCAAATTGAAAAAGTAAATACAATTATCACGGCAGTACCTTTTCTAAGAATTGCCCCTGATGCCCGAACTGGCGCAATGGGAGATGTAGGTATTGCTATTTCTCCTGATGCTCAGTCTATGTGGGCGAATGCTTCCAAAATTGCATTTGCAGAAGATGATATGAGTGTTGCTGTAACTTACACACCTTGGTTGAGAGCATTAGCATTGAGAGATGTTTATTTGGCTTACTTATCTGGTTATTATAAGTTAGATGATCAACAAGCTATTGGCTTGAGTCTTCGTTATTTTGATTTAGGTAGTATTCAGTTCACTAATGAAAATGGTGACCCTTTGATTACTGCAAACCCTAGAGAGTATGAAATTACAGGTAGCTACGCTCGTAAGTTAAGTGATAAATTTTCTGGAGCTGTTGGCTTGAAGTTCATCTACTCTAGATTAGCTGAAGGTAACTTCGGTAACCAAAATTTCAAACCAGGAAGCGCTGTTGGTGGCGATATTTCTATGACTTACCAAGATGATATGAAAGTATCTGGCTATGATTCTCGTTTGAGAATAGGAATGGCTTTGAGTAACTTAGGGTCAAGAATTACATATACTGACAACTCTGAGAATCGTGACTTTATTCCAACTAACTTAGGTATTGGAGGAGCATTAGAAATGGATATTGATGAGTATAATACATTAGTATTTGCTTTAGATGTTAATAAATTAATGGTTCCTACTCCAGATACAATTGATGTAGAACAAGATGGTATTTTGGATTATAAACAAGTAGGTACAGTAGATGGTCTTTTTAATTCTTTTGGAGATGCACCAGGTGGAGGTTCAGAAGAATTCAAGGAATTGATGTTCTCAGTAGGTTTTGAATATTGGTACAATAAGCAGTTTGCCGTTCGTGCTGGTTATTACTATGAAGCAGAAACAAAAGGAAATCGTCAGTTTTTTACAACAGGTATTGGTCTAAAATATAATGTGTTTGGTATTGATATTTCTTACTTAGTACCAACTACTAATATTAACAACCCATTGAATAATACACTAAGGTTTACTTTAGTATTTGACATGGCGGCATTTGCACCTGAAACAGTAAATGCAAGTAGTTTTAAGTATTAGAATTGTTTGAATAAAACGGTTTTTAAATTTAAAAAAGCACTTTCAACTTTTATAAAGTTGAAAGTGCTTTTTTATTTTAGGGCTAGACAAAGACTAGATTTTAAGAAATAGGTTGGTATAAACAAAGAGAACAAGAGAGTCTTTTGTTCTCTTTATTTCTGGGCAGTTTAGGGAGTAGTAGGCAAAAAATAACCTACCAGTCTAACTTATTGTTTTTTCTCAACTACTTTCACCTTCATACCAAACTCTAAAAAACCTTCTGCGACATTACAAATTAACAATACATCGCTTGTATAATCACCTGGGCCATCTTTTTCTTTAGAATTGAATTGTAAAGTAATCTCACCCGTTTCGCCTGGAGCAATACGTTTTTTGGGTTTTGCAATCTCTGTACAACCACAACCAACTGTATATTGCTCAATGAAGAAATCAATATTTCCAATATTTTTATACTTAAAAGTATGTACAACAGAATCTCCATATTCGATTGTTCCCAAATCGACTTGACCTTCATTGTAGATTTTTAATTTGGTCGTAGTTTCATCTCCTTCTGCCGCTTCCTCTTCCATCGGAAGGCTTCTATCTACCTTTGGTTTTTCAGCTTCAACTACCTCAATTGCTTCTTCGGCAGCGTTTTCTGCATTATCCGCCACATCTTCTACGGTTTCTTTTGCTGCTGCTTTAGTTACTTTTTCTACCGTTTTAGGCGTACAACTGCTAATAAGAAATACTGCCAAAGCCCAAAATAATGTTATTTTTTTCATCTTTTTTATTATTTATAATGATGATTGAGTTCTATTTTTTTATAAAAATACTTAAAAAAACTCCTTGTAAAACGCTAAACTAAAGATTTAGTTACAAAGAATCAATTTTTCATAAAAAAACAGAAACAAAAGTAAAACACCGTCCATCAACCGTTCGCTGTATAATTAAGGTAAAAAAGCCCCAAAGGGGTGAAATATTACAGCATTGGGGCTTGTCCCGATGGGTGATAAATCAATGAAATCAACCATTTCGCCCTGAATAGGTGACATATATTGCGCCCATTCAGGGCTAGTTAGGTGGTTTTTTTATATTTTAATTCATCGGGACAAGCCCCAATGCTGTAATATTTCACCCCTTTGGGGCTTTTTAGTGAATGATGACTTGGTTTTCCTTAACTATACGGTTATGCCGCATAGCCGTCAACCGTCTTCTAATAAATCCCTTTCTCTTTCAAAATCTTCTTCAAAGCAAAGATCTCATCTCGATATTGAGCCGCTTCAACAAAATCTAATTTCTTAGCGGCTTCTTTCATTTTCTTTTCCGTCTGTTTGATGCTATTCTCTAGTTGGTCTTTCGACATATATTGTACAATCGGGTCGGCAGCCATAGCTAACTCGGTTGGTTCTTGATAATACTCCGCTGTTCCTTTTGTATTCAAAACAGAAGATTGCTTCATGATTTCCTCGCGCGATTTAGTTACTGTTGTTGGTGTAATTCCATGTTTTTCATTATAAGCAATCTGGATAACTCTGCGACGATTAGTCTCGTCGATAGTTCGCTGCATTGAGTCTGTTATTTTATCCGCATACATAATAACAAGTCCGTTAGAATTACGAGCCGCACGTCCTGCGGTTTGGGTTAATGAACGGTCATTTCTCAAAAAACCTTCCTTATCTGCATCCAAAATAGCGACCAAAGAAACCTCTGGTAAATCCAACCCTTCTCTCAATAAATTGACACCAATCAATGCATCAAACACGCCCAAACGCAAATCTCTCAATATCTCAACACGCTCCAGAGTATCGACTTCCGAATGAATATAACGGCATTTTATACCGATTTTATCCATATATTTTTGAAGTTCTTCGGACATTCTTTTAGTCAAAGTTGTCACCAAAACACGCTCTTTCTTTTCGATTCTTTTATGAATTTCATCCAACAAATCATCTACTTGATTCTGGCTTGGTCGAACTTCAATTGGCGGGTCAAGCAACCCTGTCGGACGCACGATTTGCTCCACAACGACTCCTTCGGATTCTTCTAACTCGTAGTTACTTGGTGTAGCACTCACATAAATCACCTGATTGATAAGCGACTGAAATTCGCCAAAACTAAGCGGACGATTATCCATCGCCGAAGGCAATCTAAAGCCATTACCGACTAAGCTCATTTTTCGGGCGCGGTCACCTCCGTGCATTCCGCGTACTTGCGGAATCGTAACGTGACTTTCGTCAATCATCATCAAAAAATCATCAGGAAAATAATCTAACAAACAGAAAGGTCTTGCCCCTGGTTTTCTATCATCAAAAAAGCGAGAATAGTTTTCAACTCCTGGACAATACCCCAATTCTTTGAGCATTTCAATATCAAAAGAGACACGTTCTTCAATACGTTTGGCTTCTGCGTGTTGCCCTTCACGCTCAAAATATTGAACCTGTCGATACAATTCATCTTGAATGCTTACTATAATTTCATTGAACCTATCCTTAGGCGCAATGTAAAGATTAGCAGGATAAATCGCCATCGTTTCCATCATCTCAATACGCTTATTCGACTCAACTTCAATCGTTTCAATCGTTTCGATTTCGTCTCCAAAAAACGTAATTCGGCAACCATAATCTACATAAGGTAAGTTAATATCCACCGTATCGCCGCGTACTCTAAAGGTTGCTCGTTCCAAATCGACCTCCGTTCGCGAATATTGACTTTCTACCAAATTATACAAAAAGGTATTCCGCGATATAACATCACCGACTGTTACACGAACAATTCCTGTTTTGTATGCCTCAGGATTTCCCATACCATAAATACAAGAAACCGATGCTACAACGATAATATCTCGCCTTCCAGAAAGCATCATTGAAGTTGCTCGTAAGCGGAGTTTATCTATTTCGGCATTAATTGCCAAATCTTTCTCTATATAAGTATCCGAAGACATAATATAGGCTTCGGGCTGATAATAATCGTAGTAAGACACAAAATATTCGACCGCATTATCTGGAAAAAATTGCTTAAATTCTCCGTACAATTGCGCTGTTAAAGTCTTATTATGAGTCAAAATGAGGGTTGGTCGGTCAAGTTTTTCAATTACATTTGCCATTGTAAAAGTCTTTCCTGAACCTGTGACTCCTAACAAAACCTGTGACTCTTCACCTGATTGAACGCCTTCTAATAGTTGCTCGATAGCTTTAGGTTGGTCTCCTGTCGGCTTAAAATTGGATACTAATTGAAAACTCATTTTTCTCTTTTTATAAAAAATAAAGGAAACTATTCAGAACAGAGACTAAAAGACCGCGCTGCGCGCTAAGAGAACTGAGACGCTTTTATTAGTAGTCTTATGCGGTTGTTTTTAGATATGCTGAATAGTAACAAATTAAGAATTAAAGTGCGGTTGTTTCTTTTTATAAAAGTACGTTTTAAAAACAAATAATTTTAAAATAAGATGACTAAATGCTTAAAATAAGCACTATTCGACTTTTTATTTTTTTTTATAGTAGAAGAAACAACAATTTAGTTTTAAAATAGAATTGAAATGATTTTTAAAATGAAGCTTTAAAGGCTCTATATGACTTAGGTT
>CAKZLT010000156.1 GCA_937127195.1 uncultured Saprospiraceae bacterium | reverse complement strand
AGTGACCAAACGGCAAAAGAAGTTAAGATATTTGGATTGTCAGAATTTTTGGCAGGACGCTTCGGGGAGTTAGCAGATAAGTATTATTTAGCCAATCGAAAACTAGCCATTAACCGAGCTATTTGGGGAACGGGATTGTCTTCGATAGGTGTCATTGCTTATTACGGAGCTTATATTTTCATTATTATCGAAACGGTTGCAGGACTATTGACGCTAGGTGATTTGACTTTCTTGGCGGGATCTTTTAAACGAATGCGAGATATGATGCAAACTATTATGCGTCGTTTTTCGAGTATTGCAGATAGTGCAATGTATTTACAAGATTTATTTGACTTTCTGGAGTTAGAACCTAATATCAAATCATTACCTAAGTCAAAGTCAGTTCCTCCGAAGATTCAAAAAGGTTTTACATTTGAAAATGTTGGTTTCAAATACCATGGAAGCGAAAGCTGGGTTTTGAAAGACCTTTCTTTTCATTTGGCTTCTGGTGAAAAATTGGCTTTAGTTGGTGAGAATGGGGCAGGAAAAACAACATTGGTTAAACTTCTGGCGCGATTGTATGAACCGACAGAAGGAAGAATCTTACTGGATGGTGTTGATATTAAATCTTACAAACTGGAAGAATATAGAAATGCAATTGGTGTGATTTTTCAGGACTTTGTACGTTTTCAGATGAAAGTCAATGATAATATAGCAGTTGGTCAGATTGATGAAATCAGTAATAAAGCAAAAATTGAAAAATCTGCCCAGAAAAGTTTAGCAAGTCAAGTCGTCAATAAGTTACCTGATGGATTCAATCAAGTACTAGGAAGACGCTTTAACAACGGAGTAGAATTATCAGGTGGAGAATGGCAAAAAGTGGCTTTGGCGCGCGCTTATATGCGTGACGCACAGCTTTTGATATTGGATGAACCAACTTCTGCGCTAGATGCAAGAGCGGAACATGAGGTGTTTTTACGCTTTTCGGAATTGATAGAAGGCAAATCTGCGGTTTTGATTTCACATCGTTTTTCGACGGTACGAATGGCAGATAGGATTTTATTTTTAGAAAATGGTCAATTATTGGAATTGGGGAGTCATGAGGAGTTGATAGCTCAAGATGGAAAATATGCAGAATTATTTCACCTGCAAGCACAAGGATATTTATAGGGTAATGATAAATTTTGAATGATGAATGTTGAATGCTCCGCTTTTTATTGCTATGAAGGCATGAAACAGCGGAGCATTCAACATTCAACATCAATCATTTCGCATTCAAAAATCTTTTTTGTAGGAGAAATCAATAAAAATCTAAGATAAAGCTGTATATTAACGACAGTTTTTCCAATAAACCAGACTCCGTTCGAAAAAAATAGGGTTTTATTACTCAAATTTTTATAAAAATAAAAAATACTACTATTCAATAAATTGGTCAAGCGCAGGCAGATTTGATGGTATTATTTTATTAAAAACATGCTTCGATACGCACAGTCTAATAAAAATTAAAATATAAAATGCATTATTCAAAATTAGCTTCTCGCGAAGAATCTTTCAAAAAAACAGGGGTCGCAAACGGTAGAAATTATGACTTAACTAAATTTACTTTACCAGTTAAGGGAGAGAAAATACAACTAAAAGGAACTGTTGTTAGACCTTCGGATGGCTATCAAGGGTATTTTTACCCTCAAAAATTTGATAAGAAAAGAGTTGTTCTTCACTTTACAGTGGGACACCTGCACGGAGATATTTCTTCACTTTCTGATCCTAATCGCGGTCACGTTTCTACGGCATTTGTCTTGGCTCGTGATGGTTCTGTTTATCAATTGTTTAGTTCTTATTATTGGTCTTATCACTTAGGTAGAGGTGCTTTAGGAGGTAATGGTTCAAAGAGTAAAGACTCGGTTGGTATCGAAATTTCTAATTATGGGCCATTAATTAAGAAAGGAAATAACCTAGAAACGGTTTATTCTCGTCGTCCAGGGCATGATGTTTACTGTTCTTTAGAAGATAAAGACCAATATATTGAGTTGGATGAGCCTTTCCGTGGCTATAAGTATTACACTGCATTCACGGATGAGCAGTATGATAATTTGATTATCTTATTACGTTATTTAACAGCTCGTTACGATATTCCTCGTACTTTTGTAGATGAGGATAAGCGTCACGAGACTTCATTGGCAAGCGCGACAATGGATGGAATTATTACTCACGTCAATTCTCGTAAAGATAAATTTGATATTGGTCCTGCCTTCGATTGGGATAGAGTTATTAAAGGAGTGCAAGCACCTGTTTATCCGTTTCCAGAGGCTGAAGCAAGAGTAACAGAAATCAAAACAGAAATCGCAGACTTGAAGAAACGCTTGAAAAAGTTAGAACAAGAATTGATTTTTGCGGAGCAAGACGCGGATGATGCATCAGCAATGGCTTCAAGAAGCGTGGACACGGTAGCGGAAAGTGTGAGTATTCCTCGTGGAAATATGGTTTATTTTTCTGAAAATGGCTTTGAATCTGATAACCCTGTTCCTTTGACACGCTCAATAGGAGATATGGGCGAAGATGGTTATGATGGAGAAGAAGATAGTAAGGCAGATTACTACATTGATGATGAAGATGGTTATAATAATTAAAATTCTTTAAGAATACAATAATAATAGTGCAATCGTAGTTTAATAATCAGAAATCGGTTAATATAATATGAAGCACTAAAAGAAAGATATTTAAAACTATAAAAATTGTTTTTTTGTCTTTCGAAGCCTTTGGATGTAATTGTCCAAAGGCTTTCTTTTTTGGTTTCTGATTACCATTTTTCTGATTGTAACAGATTGCAGTGATAGTTAATCTCATTAAAAAAAACTTGGTGACGCACCTAAAGGCGCTTTTATTTTATTTGTAACTTTTATTCTACAAACAGTGCCGCAGCTCTGCTGCT
>CAKZLT010000155.1 GCA_937127195.1 uncultured Saprospiraceae bacterium | reverse complement strand
GATGCCCAACGTGGCAATCCAAATACAACTATTGGATAAGTGCGACGTAATAAGCTTAATTCACGTAACATTGATTTTACAAAACCAGTATTAGTCGAAGGAATAACTACAATATTCGTATCTGCTTTTGATAGATAATCAGTAATACTTCTAATATCATAATTGACGTTACTACCACTAACTAAATACTCATTCAACAATACACCTGAATCATTAATTGCAGTATTTGCCGTTTGATAATGAACAAATGCTCCAGCTTCTTCATTTCTACCCAAAAGTACAATCTTACTATTCGCGTATTTTTCTTTCAAGTAAAAAACAACCGCCTCCGCGTGTTTCTTATCAGAAGGACTTGCTTGAATATAATAAGGATTTTCGCTAGCCAAATTCTCTCCAGAATTCATCGAAAGCATAATAGAACCATTCGTTTTGGCAATAGTAGCCATCTGAGTTACTTTTGTTCTATTCACTGGCCCAAGTATAAAATCTGCATTTTGTACTTCTGCCACATTTCCTAATGAAGACATACTATTGACCTTCGTATCATATACATTCACAGTCATATTCAAACCTTCCGCCTCCAATCGACGCAATCCCAACAGGACACCTTCATAGAAATTCAAGCTACGACGCACCTCTCTCGGAATGCTATTCGTTTGCTTAAATTTATCTGTATATAAAGGTAGCATCACCGCCATCGAGTAAGCCTCCTTTTTGACTCCAGAAGGAATGCCCTTCTCGTTTGTCGGGTTTTTCGGGTCGTCATTTCCTCCATCTCCATTTGGATCTTTTGGGTCAATCACGACGACTCCCCCATTGTCGGGCTTCACTACCGTCCAATTGAGCGTATCTGGCGCATTAGGCTTACTTGCTTCTTTTACAATATCAGGGTCATCGTTTGTATTGTCCTTATTTTTGCCCGTTACAGGGTCAAGTTCGCCATTCTTGTCTTTATTATTTCCACCCTGTACAGGTTTCAAAAGCTCACAAGAACTAACGCTAAACATAAAAACTAAGGCGCAAATCCAAACGAAAAATTTATTCCCATTCGATAGTTGCAGGTGGTTTTGTGCTGATGTCATAGACTACTCTGTTTATTCCTTTTACATTATTGATAATTTCGCTTGAAGTTGCCGCCAAAAAGTCATAAGGCAATCGACTCCATTCTGCTGTCATTCCATCCATTGAATTGACTGCGCGAAGTACAACAGGTTGTTCGTAAGTGCGTTCGTCGCCCATTACACCAACCGATTGAACAGGTAGTAACATAACTCCTGCCTGCCATACTTTATCATAAAGGTCGAACTTTTTTAGATTTTTTACAAAAATCGCATCCGCCTCTTGAAGTAATTCCACCTTATCACGCGTAATATCTCCCAAAATACGTATCGCCAAACCAGGTCCAGGGAACGGGTGACGACCAACGATTAACTCAGGAATATCCATCGCACGACCTACTTTTCGGACTTCGTCCTTAAATAGCATTCGTAAAGGTTCGATTATTTTTAATTTTAAAATATCTGGCAAACCGCCCACATTGTGATGAGATTTAATAGTAACAGAAGGTCCATGAACAGAAACCGACTCAATCACATCTGGATAAATCGTTCCTTGTCCCAACCAAGCAATATCTTCATATTGAGTTGCTGCTTCTTCAAATACCTCAATGAAAACGCGACCAATAATCTTACGCTTTTTCTCTGGATCACTTGCTCCAGCCAACTCCGTTAGGAATTTATCACTTGCATCAATTCCTTTGATATTCAAGCCCATACCTTTGTAAGAATCCAATACCTCTTGATATTCATTCTTACGCAAAAGCCCGTTATCAATGAAGAAACAATACAAATTCTTACCAATTGCACGATGCAAAAGCATTGCGCCAACCGTAGAGTCAACACCACCCGAAAGCGCCATTAGAACGTGTTCCTCTCCGATTTTTTGGCGTAATTCTTCAACTGTACTTTCAATAAAAGCATCTGGTGTCCAATCTCCTTTACAGCCACTGATGTCAATCACAAAATTCTTTAGAATTTGCGCGCCTTCTAAGCTGTGCGTCACCTCTGGGTGAAACTGAATACAGTAAACAGGATGGTCAAAAGCACCTTCTTTTGAGCGAAAAGCAGCCACATCAATACTATCCGTACCTGCTAATAATTCAAAATTTGATGGAATTTCCTTCACTGTATCACCGTGCGACATCCACACTTGCGACTCGTCCGATACACCATCCAAAAACGAATCTGTATTACCTTTTCTCAAAAGCATTGCCTTTCCGTATTCGCGTTTTTCGGAGCGCATTACATTTCCACCATAGTGTTGTGCAATGTACTGTGCGCCATAGCAAATACCTAATACAGGGCGTTGATTGATGATTTTTTCGATTTCAGGATGCAAAGCACGCTCTTCCGTTACCGAAAAAGGGCTGCCCGAAAGAATAATTCCTTTGATGCTATCATCTAACTGCGGTAGCTTATTGTATGGTACAATTTCGCTATATACATTTAACTCTCTGATACGGCGAGCAATAAGCTGCGTATATTGAGAACCAAAATCCAATATTAATATTTTGTCTTGCATGGCTGCAAATATAGCAGTTTTTAGTTTTTTTTAGATAGAAAGGAAGGATTTATTTGGAGAGAAATAAAGTGATGAAATGAAGTCCGTAAAGGTGCTTTTTTGAGTCTTTTATTTTTATAAAAAAAAAGTCCACCTGATTGGTGGTCAGGTGGACTTTTTTTCTTGTTGTTTAATTTAATCTTTAAATTTCCAGACTACGCCGAGTGTTCCTCCGATGATGGAGAAGCGTTTGATATAAAACCCAGTTATAAACTCATTATCTGCGATTATGTCAAATACACATGAAAAAAAAGTGTTATTTGAATATATACTAATTAAACATATATTGA
>CAKZLT010000154.1 GCA_937127195.1 uncultured Saprospiraceae bacterium | reverse complement strand
AGGTATTGGTTATGCAAATTTGGGAGCATTATTAATGAGAAAGGGTTTAGCATATGATAGTGATGAAGGGAGAAATTTTGCTGGAGCGATTACGGCGATTATGACTGGAACTGCTTATGAAACTTCTGCAGAACTTGCCGAAGCTCTTGAACCATTTGTTCACTATGAATTTAATAAAGCTCCAATGATGGATGTTATGAAGCGGCATAAAAAATCATTAGATGAATAGAATTCTTTTCTAAAGAGTTGTAAAGATAAAGAAATTATGGATTCTTTATGATTATAAAGAATGTCTAAAATTAAGGGTTTTCTTACTTTGTTTAAAAAACAAATAAATCTTATTTTTACTATTTTAGCAGAATTAAAATATTTTATTACATAAATTCGTATAGAAGTCAATATTTGATAGCTTGTGACGCTTTTTAATTAAATTTTGATTAAAAACTATCTTGTTATTCAACTTTTTTGGAGTTCCGTATGGTGTAAATTGGTAAAAAATATGATGTTGTCCACTTCAGGGAAACCTCAGTGAGCAACATAAACCATTATCAGATAAAAACTGATAATCAATCAACTAATAACGATTCACTAATAACGATTCACTAATTACAATTTAAACTGTATCATTTTCAATAATTCATTCAATATGGGGCGAAAACCAGTAGAAAAAAGACGTATCAATGACCCAGAGACACGCAAGAAATGGATTGAGCAATTGATGCCTATTTATATGAAAAGTGGTTTAAAGAGGTTTACTATGGATGAAATCTCTCTAAAACTTGGTGTAAGTAAAGCTACGATTTACAAGCATTTTGAGTCCAGGTTAGAAATATTGGAAGCGGTAGTTCACAGCAAAGTTCACGAAATCGCGGACTTTGAAGATAGAACTATGGACACTTCTATCCCTTATGAAATTCGTTATCAAAATGCTATCAAAAGTGCTTCATTGCGAATTGCAGGCATTTCTAATCAATTTCTACTAGACTTAAAAGAGTTATATCCAGACCTTTGGATAAAAATACAGTCTTTACAATTTTTTGCAGGGGAACGAGCGAAGGCATTCTATCAGGAAGGTGTAGAAAGAGGCATTTTGAATGATTTTGACCCAGCATGGTTAGCGATGACTGACCGAATATTTTTGGTCGGATTATCTGACCCTCAGTTTTTGATTGATAATAATTTGACTTTACAAAAGGCTTTAGACAACTATTTTAAGTTGAAGAGTACTGGTATTTTTAAAAAATAAAATAACTATTTCAGAAGCAATTTTCTGCATCTGATTGACCCATTTATTATATAGAAAGATGAATCATAATTTTTATCCATTGGCAGTTAGCCAAGTTATACAAGAAACTTCAGACACCGTTTCTTTGGTATTTGATGTGTCTCAAGATTTAAAAGAAATATTTGAATATAAACAAGGTCAGTATTTAACCTTGAGTTTTGATATAAAAGGAAAAGAAGAACGTAGAGCTTATTCTATGTCTAGTAGTCCTTTGGAAACTGGCTTGAAAGTCAGTGTCAAAAGAGTAGCGAAAGGTATCGTATCTAATCATATAGCAGATAAAGTAAAAGTCGGCGATACTGTAAAAGTGATGCCTCCTCAAGGGCGATTTTATACAGAAGCTAACGAAGCTAATCGCAAAACATACTACCTTTTTGGTGCAGGAAGTGGTGTTACGCCTCTAATGTCTATCGCCAAAACGATGCTTGAAGCAGAGCCTCAGAGTACTGTGAATTTGCTATATGGTAATCGCGAAGAAGAAGGCATTATTTTCAAAAACGAATTAGACGCGCTTCAAAAGAAATATGAAGAACAGTTCAATGTTCAATATATATTTAGTCAACCAAAGCGTGAAAAGAGCAAAGGTTTTGGCTTTTTTAAGAAAGGTACTGTAAGCTGGAATGGTAAAATCGGAAGAATTGGAGCTAAAGAATGTAAGAATTTCTTAGGTGATTTTCCTGCTAAATATAAAGATTGTGAATATTTCATTTGTGGTCCAAATCAAATGATGGATGTTGTAAAAGAAGCTCTAGAGGCTACTGGTGCAGATGCTAAACATATTCACATTGAGCGTTTTTCGGCAGTTGGTACAGCCACAGAAGGCGCAGTCGCTGCTGCAACTGGCAACGCAAAAGTAACTATTCACTTGGATGGTAAAACTCATGAAGTTACTTTGAAAGAAAAAGAAACTATTTTGGATGCTGCTATTCGCCAAAAAATAGATGCGCCTTATTCTTGTACAAGTGGTGCTTGTTCGACTTGTATGGCTAAGACTTTAAAAGGTAGCGTTTCTATGGATGCGTGTTTTGCTTTGGATGATGATGAAGTCGAAGAAGGTTTCATTTTGACTTGTCAAGCAAGACCAACTGCTGCAGAGGTTGAGATTACTTTTGAAGTGTAAACTAATGGGAATACGTTGAAATCATCGGACGCCTCACAGGCGTCCGACGATTAAATTCGCACTTAACGAATCAAAGTCGTATTTCCTTGAAATTCCAAAATCTCGCCATCAATAAACTCTACTTTTGCAATCCAACCAAAAACACCTGAGTTCAATGGCAAACCTTTAAAATTACCATTCCAGCCCAAAGTAGGTTCATTGGGCAAAATGTCATTAGTTAAAAAAACGCGTTCTCCCCAACGGTCAAAAACCTCAAATCGTAGAATAGAAGCCACTTTATTTCCATCTGTTTGCACAAATAAAAAATCATTTATTCCATTATTATTGGGCGAAAATCCTGTTGGAACATAAATTTCTTTTTGCTTTTTCAAGCGTATCGCCACAATATCAGAAGCAACGCAACCATTCGCATCTGTTACAATTACTTCATAAAAAGTATCATCATCTGGTTGTGCTATTGGTTCTGGGCAATTTTCACAAGATAATCCTTGACTCGGCAACCATTCATAAGAAACAGGAAGTTGAGCTTTTTGGACAACTATGGATAAACTAATCTTTTCGCCCCAATCTAATAGAATATCTTCTCCTGCATTTATTTCAATCTCTTCTGGTTGAAGAATATTTACAATAGTATCAAAAAGACAACCATTATCATCTCGAATAGTCATTACATAATCACCTGCAAATAATCCTGCCCATTCGCTAGCATTCGTAAAGTCTTCACTATCTAAGCTGTATTGATAAGGTAATTTTCCACCATTCGCAAAAATAGAAAGTCGCCCATTTCTATCATCAAAACAAGTCACATCGGTTGCTTTGAAAGTACCTGTCAATGCGGTATTCGGTTCTGTGATAAAAATACTATCAGTAATTGTACATTGATTATTGTCCGTTACCGTAACGATATACCAACCTGTCAATAAGTTTTGAATTTCTGAAGATTGTTGATTATCATTCCATCGAAAATCATAATTAGGTGTTCCTCCTGTAACCAATGCATTTGCCGTTCCTGTTGCTTCATTTTTACAAGCTACATCGGTTTTCTCCATATCCAAAACCAAAATAGCTGGTTCATTAATAGTGATATTGGTTGTTGTTTTACAATTTTGAAAATCAGTTACAGTCAATTGATAAGTACCTGTCGATAGTTGATTAATCGTATTTTGAGTTGTGTTATTACTCCACTGATATTGGTAAGGTGGCGTTCCTCCTGTGGGTTGTGCAAACGCATTTCCATCATTTCCATTATAACACAAAACATCATTAACTATGGTTGAAGCTATTAATTCGGCGGGGTGATTGATTAAAATATTATTGGTTGCTTGGCAGCCTAAGGAATCTGTTATGGTAACTTGATAGGTCGTTCCGCCTGTTAGTTGAGTCGCAATCGTTGTATTTTGAATAGGCGTTGTATTCCATTCATATTGATAGTTTCCATTGCCGAAAGGTACTCCGCCGCTGACCATTGCCATTGCTTTTCCGTCATTTTTTTGAAAACAAGAAGCCGATTCCAGTTCTTGTGGAATAACGATGATTTGAGAAGGTTGACCAACCATAATCGTATCAGTTGCTATACATCCATTGGCATTCGTTAGAATAACGATGTGTTGACCAACGGCTAAATTAGTCGCTGTTCCTGTCGTTTGATTGGTTGGTAACCACAAGCAAGTAACAGCATTTTCATTAGAAAAAACGGTCGCACTACCATTGGCCGCATTAAAACAAGTAACAGGCGTGATGTCAATATTTGTAATTAAAAATTCGTCTGGTTGTTCAATGTTTATGATCAAGCTATCTTGGCAACCCTTCGAATCTGTTACCGTAACAATATGATTACCTGCCAATAATTGATTAGCATTAGCTGTCGAACTGCCATTTGACCATGAATAAGAAAAACCTCCATTTCCGCCAATAACTGCAACTGTTGCTGTTCCGTCGTTAGTCCCAAAACAAGAGGTCGGTGTAGTCAATGTGTTTGTAAATTGAATAGCTGGCGGTTCGGTTACTGTTAATGTTCTTGTTATAAAACAGTCGTTATCATCGCTCACTGTAACACTATAATTACCTGCTAATAAATTAGTTGCAATTGAATCGGTTTGGTTATTACTCCAAATATATTGGTAACTTCCAGTGGCTGTGCCACCAAAAGGTGTTACATTTGCACTACCCGAATTTTCATTAAAACACCTCGTTTGTGTTACACTTTCGACCAGTTGAATAGCGGTTGGAGCAATAATAGAAAAGGCTTTTGTATTGGCGCAATCATTATCATCAATAACTGTAATTATATAATTACCAGCTCCTAAACCTGTAAAAATGCCTGTTGTATTGGTATCTCCATTTATAGTATATTGATAATTGCCAATACCATCAGATGCCGAAAAATAAGCGACTCCGTCCGAAGTATTAAAACAAGTTGGTGATTGAGAACTATCCAAAGTAATCAAAATAGCGATTGGTTCTTGGATATTGAAAGGAATTTCGAACATACAACTATCTTCATCTACGATCGTAATGATATGATTTCCTGCACCAATTCCGTCGATTGTTGGTGTATTTTTATTAAAAAAAGAATCCAAAACATAAGAATAAGGCGCAGTTCCACTAATAGCTTGCACTTCTACCAATCCGTCATTTACACCAAAACAAGAAGTTGGCGTAGTACTAACTAACTGTCCTGAAAGTGTACAAATAATCGTATTGCAAGTATCTTTCCCAATTAGATGTGGCGTACAAAGATTCCATCCGCCCATCGCTTGAATCCACAATATAGAAGACATTCCTGCTTGTAAACCATAAACAGTATAATTCAAATCGCCGCTAGAAAGTGTATCCCAACTCAATCCTTCATCATAAGAGACTCGATATCCTGTAGCCGAAACAACGGCTTGCCAACTATATGAAACACTAACCGCACTGGAAGAGTCACACAAAACTTGTGGCTCTGATAATAGGTCTTCATCTCTTAAATAAATGGTCACAGTATCTTTATAACAGGGCGCGGTTTCTATTTCTAAAATGATAGTCTCGCTACCTTCGTTCGTATTATCTGCTATTGGTATAATATTGATTTGTGCTGAACTTTGTCCCGAAGGAATTGTAATCGAACCTGATAGGTTTTGATAATCAATTCCGTTGATTGCTGTACCTAAAACATTGTAAGGAATTGTTCTATTGACATTTTGAGGTACATTAAAAGATAAAACGACGCTACCTGTTTGGCAATTTTCAACAATAATAGAATCATCGTTTGGTGTATTAACGACTACGGTTGGCGTGCCTGATGAGAAACTGCTGGCTTCCAGAAAAACGCCAGAATCAAATGCTCCATCATTTACATCGGCAACCGCTAATTTGATATGATACGTTTGGCAAGGCTGAACAACCGCTACGGCTTCCATAACTACGGTCATTCCATCGAACTGAACGTGCGCACCGCCTCCATTATTCACAAAATAATTGGCATAATTGAGTGAACCATTCGAGCCGCTACAATTATTAATACTTCCAAAAAAGCCAACCAAACCATTGTTAACGGTGTTGATTGCAACAGGAATATTAGTATTCGGTATCAATGCGATGTTCTTATTATTGTAACCTGGCCCAGTCAAAAGAAAGGCAAATATATCATTGAATTGTGAGCAATTATATTCATTGTATTCTTCGGAGGCAAAAACGTATCTAAACCGAACGGTATCGGATAGTGGTACAAAATCAAATTCTAAAACCGCAGCATCCTTGGTATTAATACCTACAATCGCATCTAAATCGGCATCACCTGCCAAGCAAAGTCCTGTTCCGTTGGGTGGGCAATTCGGGTTTTGAGAAGAAAAACTTGAGTTTAAATTGCTTCCATTTACAGCTGCATCATTAGCGTAACCTGTCGAAAGTAGGATTCCGTTGGAAATTCCGAGGTTTGAATTGCTATTAGAAAATGCTCCTAATTGTGCGTTTTGAGTTTGTGCGCCGAGGGTTACGTTGCTGATTTGAACACCTGAACCTATAAAGAAGTCTTGAACTAACTCCTGAGCCGTAAAAGTACTTGTGACATTGAGTTGTCCCCTTGCTTGTGAATAATACATCACTCCGAAGGTTATAAAAAGCAGTTTTATGGTTTGAGGGCGCAGAGGGTTCATTTTAGTTAGGTTCTAATATTTTTATTGGTTTTGAGTTTGTAAGATACTATTTTTTGAGGGAATTTGCTGATTTTTTTTCTCGCAGAGTTCGGGGAGAAGCAGAGGGCGCGGAGTGTTTTTTGGCTTTTGGTTTTTGAAATGCACGCAGAGATGGAGAGGCGCGGAGTGTTTTTTGTTTTTTGTTTTTTATAAAAAAAATTCCCGTAACGTGTTTGTAAACGCTACGGGAATTGTCAATTATCTATTGTCAATTCAATTACTTAGATTTTCCAACATTCTTTGCTTGCTCCATTGCAATTGCTTTCATTGCGCTGAACGACTCGGCGTGTGCTGTGCCTTCAATTGCTTTGATTGCTAAGCTTTGTGCCTGTTGAAGTGCATTTTCTAGCTGAACTGTCAAACGACTGATTTGAGCTTCCTGTTTTGCAATAATAGTAGAAAGCGATTCTGCTTTTAATCCATTTGCATTGAGCTCATTTTCAACCTCTTTCTTCAATAAATTCATCTTGATTTTTGCATCCCGTTCGATAATAGAGACACCAATGTGTTCTGCCTGTTTGATGGCTTTTTCCAATTTTTTTGGTAATTCTTCATACTTTTCTTTATACTCTTTAAAGGTCTTTTCTTCCTCTTTGAC
>CAKZLT010000153.1 GCA_937127195.1 uncultured Saprospiraceae bacterium | reverse complement strand
TTGTTTCTTGCATACTCCTTTTAGATAGAGAAATATACTTCTTAGAGCGAGCAGCCAATAAACTAAAAGAGTAAGTATAACCAGCATCTAATGAATTGTTTAATTTTTGCCCGATAGCTTCATAAGTTCCATTGTTTCTAGTAAGCATTCCAATGAAATTATTTCCATCGTTTGCTTCGCTATTTACTTGAAAAAAATTGGTTTTGTAACTATGAATATCGACAGGCGACTCTTCAATATCACCGCAATTAATCCAGTTTGATGGTGTTCTACTATGCTGCGAAAAGTCATCTTCAAAAGAGGCATTTTCTAATTCAGTATGATATATTCCTCCAAATATTTGGTTAGTGTCGTATCTTGTTTTGGTGTTTTCTACAATGTAAACTTCATACTCAGATGTTTTTTCAAGACTGTTTTTGATGATTTCATCTGGTGTATTTTCATAACTTGAAATCGTAATAGGGTATTTACATGAATAAAAAACAAAAAAAAATATATCAATACAATGTTTTTCATGGTTCTAAAATTTAATAAATTGTTGTTACTATTTAGAAAAAAGACGCTTTTATTTAGTCGCCCTTTAAAATGCTATATAGAAGCCTTTTATAATATAACTAAATAGTAACAATTTGTTTTTTGAAATTACTTTTGTTTGCCTCAAAATTAAGGAAATACAGAAAATGTTTTAGTCAAAGATTGATTTAACATATTTACATCAAAACCTAATTTTTCATTGACCTCGTTGAAGTAACCAATCATATTTTCGGTTGGCATATTGCCCGTCAAATCATCTTTCGCCATTGGGCAACCACCAAAACCTTTGAGTGCGCCATCAAATCTTCGACAACCATTTTCGTAAGCAGCAACGACCTTTTCGCGCCAAGTGTCAGGTGTAGTGTGCAGATGCGCACCAAACTCAATAGTTGGATATTTTTCAATCAAATTAGAAAAAATATAAGCTATTGTATCTGGATTAGCCACACCAACCGTATCTGATAAGGAAAGAATTTTGATGTCTAATCCATGTAAAACTTCCGTCCAATGTTGCACTATTTCGGCATTCCATTCATCTCCATAAGGGTTTCCAAATCCCATTGAAATGTAAACGACCAGTTCTTTATTGTTTTTCAGGCAAATATCTTGAATAACTTTTACCCGTTCAAGAGATGCTTCTATTGTAGCATTTGTATTGCGCATTTGAAAGGTTTCGGAAATAGAAAACGGGTATCCCAAATAACGAATCTGTTCAAAACTTGCGGCATCTACTGCACCTCTTTTATTGGCAACAATAGCTAATAATTTAGTTGCGGTATCATCTAAATCCAATAAGTCCAACACTTGAGCGGTGTCTCGCATTTGAGGAATTGCCTTCGGAGAAACAAAACTTCCAAAATCTAAAGTATCAAAACCTACTTTTAAGAGCAAATTCATGTATTCCGCCTTAAGTTCCGTTGGGATAAATGTGTGCAATCCTTGCATTGCATCTCTTGGGCATTCTATGATTTTTATATTATTCTCCATTTAGCCGTTTCTTTTTAGAAAAAATGTTTTCCTTTCTAACAAATTTACAAAATCCTCATCAATTCGTTTTTCTAATTTTATTCGTCATTTTGATAAAAATAGATTTCATACAATATATGTGCTGTCTTTTTTTTAAAAACAGAATATATATAGCACAAAATAGCCTATTTTGATATATCATTTTAACATTTTTTTTATTAAAAATTAATATTTGGATTTTTCAATCTTACTTATCTAATAACAGAAGTAATATCGGCGTGTTTCTTTTAGAGGAAGAAATTTTTTTTATACTAGAAAAGTATGGATAAACAATTCAAACTTAAATTTATTATTAGCTTTGTCCTTTGATTAAGAAAATGTGTTCTTAGTAACGAGAAAAAATGAATTTCTCATTTGAGTAGAAAACTAATCGTTAAACCTAGATTTTCCTGACGGAGAGTTAGTGTTTAATTTGGGAGTAATTCAGTTTTTCGATTATGGTGAAAAATAGCTTTTAAAATGAATGTTGCCATGGCTAACGCCATGGTAACATTCATTTTACCATAATCAAAAAACTGAATTACACCCTTTAATTTTCACTCCAAATAAGGAAATTATTTTTTGAAGATTACTTAAGTTAGAACTCAAAAGAATTAAAATGAATAGGAAAGCAGTTTTATCAATTGTTGGATTTTGCCTTTTTATCTTCGGTTTTTTGTCATTACTATTGAGTATAGTAGGGATTAAGATTGTATTTTTACTATGGTTGGATTACTTTGGCGGATTAGTAGGAATGCTTTTGAAACTGAGTATGATTATAGCAGGAATTGTTATTGTAGTAGTGACTCGCGGAGATGAAGCTCGTTTTGATGATTATTTGGATGAATATGAA
>CAKZLT010000152.1 GCA_937127195.1 uncultured Saprospiraceae bacterium | reverse complement strand
TTTTTCTTTGGCAAATCATAAGATAAAAATACACTAGGAAAGAAGGGTAGGGGATAAGTTCTTTCATTTTCTTCGCCAGTATCAACTAATCGGGTTGAAATAAAAGAATACTCATAACGCAGACCAAATTGATAAGAAAATTTATTGATTTTGTCACCAAAATTAGCATAAGCAGCTTGAATATTTTCATCAAATAAAAAGTTATTGGATACACTCGAAAGGCGTTCCCAAGTATCATTTGCCTTCAATTCTTCAACTAAATAATTATTATCAATATTTCTCCATGAACCACGATAGCCAATTTCAAATTTTCCATTTTTATTAAAAGGGTGAATATAATCGGCTTGAATAATAAAACGGGTTTCGCTTTCACTATTATCAGAACGTTGTTTTCCTATTGCTGTTGCAACCAACGGGTTTGGTAATTCTGTTAGGTCAAAAAACTCAGATAAATCAGAATCTTCTGTTTCTGTATTCGTTTGATAACGTATATCGGCAGTGAACTTTCGACCTTTTTCTTTGAATGATTTTTTATAACTCAAAACGTATTCTAAGTTTGGATCTATTTCAATTTCGTTATCTGTTCGGAGTGTAATTCCTGTTGGGTTATTCAAATTTTCAGAAAAATCAGAATAAGAAATTCGGGCATAATTACTTTGCTTGCTGTATCGATACAAAAACGAAGTAGTCAATACATCTTTATCCGTAATATTATAATCTGCGCCCAATCTCAAATTGCCAGAATAACCACTTCTCAGGTGCTTTCGTTCTAGGTTTGTAATCATGTCAACATTACCATTTTTATCATAAAACTCTTGGTAAGTATAACCACCTCCAGGGCCTTCACGGTACGTAATTCCTGTATTAATAAAGAAGTTGAAATCTTTTTTTCGATAATTTAGGTTAATTGCTGCGCCCAAAGTAGCAGGGAAAGCATCTATTTCGGCAGGCATCTGACTAGGTGAGCCGTTATATCCAGCATTAAAATCAAATGAACCGTTAAAACCGCCTCGCTTATCTTTTTTCAATACAATGTTAATAATACCAACCGAGCCTTCAGCTTCATACTTCGAAGATGGATTTGTGATTACTTCGACACGTTCAATCATATTAGCTGGAATGTTTCTCAAGCCCGTCGAACCATTTACGCCAATCAATCCAGAAGGGCGACCATCTACCAAAATTCTAACATTTTGATTGCCTCGCAAGCTAACATTACCTTCAATATCAACAGTAACCGACGGTACGTTGTCTAGGATGTTTTCGGCAGTTCCTCCTGTATTTGCTAAGTCTTGACCAACGTTGAACACCTTTTTGTCCAACATAATCTGCATATTACTTACTTCTGCGCGCACTTCGACTTCTACCAATTTTTCGGCAGATTGATTTAGTTTTATGTTTCCTAAATTTTGTAGAGTGGCTTTTTTACTCACTTCAATATTGTTATAAAAAGTTGGCTCGTAACCAATATATTCTAATTTCGCATAGTAATTCCCGAAAGCAATCGCAACCTGAAAAGTACCTGTATTATCCGTAATTGTTCCAGAAATCAAGGTACTGTCTTTCGATGAATAAATCGAAATAGTAGCATACTCTAAAGGTACATTTGTTATTGCATCTACAATTTTTCCTGTAATAATCCCATTTGCGACGGGAGCTTTTTTGGATAAATTGGCAGAAGGTTGGGCATTAACTATATTGATAATAGATAGAAACGCTAGCAGTATAAAAATTCTCATCTCTTATTATTAGATAATTTATTAATTGTTACTATTCAGAACCGAAAAGCGGTCTCATGTCCCGTTTTTGAATAGTTACATTTATTGATTTAAAAAACTATTTTATCTTTTTCTATGTCAAAATTGAAAAAAATGGGGTCTATATGATTTGAGTTGGTCATTAGTACTTTTTTATCGCTTCTCTAAGCCTTATAGGTTTTAAAAACCTATAAGGTTTGATTGAAGTTTGATATAACCTATTTTTTAAAAATATCTACCAACCTAAATCATATAGAGCCAAAAATGACTAAAATCTATCTACGGTGCTTTCATAGGTAGATTTTTTGTAACTTACTATAAGTTATTTCGGTCAAGGCTCACTACTGAGTAAGCTCACTAAAAATTATTTGAACACAAAACAGTCAAAGAACGTCATTAAAATTTGAGGCTCGAAATATTTGTCAAAAAAAATGTTTTTATTCCTTTAGTATTATGAGAGTAGTGGTTTTTTATAAAGAAATTAGAAGCCAGAAACAAGTAAGAAAGTAGGCAAACAATAACCTACCAGTCTAACTTATTGTTTTTCATTTATACCGCGTCTGCCTGTTGCAGACAGGTTAAAAATACTCGCCTTAGCGATGCTAGGACTGCGTTTTTTACCTTGTCTAAATAAAAAACAATGACGTTCTTTGTGGTAGGTTTTTATTGCCTACGCCCTTACAAACAACAGGCAGTTAGGTGATTTTGATACTGAAAATGAATTTTACACCGTTTTATTTTCCTTACATGAAGGCTCGACAGAACGCAAAATTAGCTTTATCCATCGAGTGAAAGTAGCTTTAGAATGGACGATTCAATTTTATATGGGGTTGATTTTTGCAATGGCTGGTATGGCGTTGTTTGTATTTATATTGTTATTGGTGATTGAAAAATTGAAAATATTGAAGTTGATTAATGGAGAATAAGTATTAGTTTCTTGTTTCTGCTCCGCTGGTTATTTTTCAAAGAACCATTTATTTTAAACGATTCATTGCGTCATCTATTAGAATGTAATAGATGGCGTTTTTCGTAAAAAAGAAGATTATATTTACAAGTCTAATGTTGAAATAAGTAATTTTGTAGCCTTTTAGCTGCATTTAGTTCGCCGTCATTTTTTCGATTTGTGTACTATGTACATTCGGAAAATGTAATCTTATATTCTAACTCGCCTTTTTTTTACCATAAAACAAAAAAAAAACTTCCTTATAATTGCGTCTTTACTTCTGCTCATGTACTTATGTTTTGTTTTTTTTACCTTTTTTAAAATAAAAACACAAAAGAACTAGAAAAGGATAGAAACTATTAATAGGCTAATAATATTTAACATTCAGATAATACTATTAATATTATCTTTGCAGAATATTCTAATAATTATCCATTTTTTAATTAACCTTTTTATATGAAAAAATTATTCTTTACACAATTATTCTTAGTGGTAACGCTAGTTTGGAGTTTCGCCCAAACAACAGTCACGCTACCTTCATCAAAAGATAATACTATCTTTGAAAGTGCTACAGGAGTACTAAGTAGTGGTGCAGGTGGTGAAGTTATCACTGGTAGAACCAACACAAATACTAATGGTCTTTTGAGAAGGGCATTCATGCAATTCGATGCTTCGTCAATTCCTACCAATGCAACGATTACGAGTGTGAGTTTGAAACTACAAATGACTAAAACGTCATCAGGAACTCAAACCGTTGGATTGCACAGAGTTACTTCTGATTGGGGCGAAGGTGCTTCTAACGGTGGAACAGGTAACGGAAGTGGAAATGGTGCAACGGCTATGGCCAATGACGCAACTTGGATTCATACTTTTTCGCCTAGTTCTTCATGGACGACTCCAGGTGGAGACTATGTAGCAACAGCAAGTGCTACTTTGGCTGTAAATGCTGTTGGTAGTTATACTTGGGCAAGTTCTCCTGGTTTGGTAGCTGATGTTCAAGGTTGGGTAACCAATAGTTCTACTAACTTTGGTTGGGCTATTATTGGTAATGAAAGTGTATTCAAAACAACAAAGCACTTCGTAACTAAAGAAGGCGTAAGTGCCTCTTCTCGCCCAGAGTTATCAGTTACTTATACAATGCCTGTTACTCCAAATATTGTAATATCTGAAATCCATTACAATGGACCAGAAATTGGTGCTGATACAACAGAATACATAGAATTGTACAATAACGGTACTTCTGCTGTTAACTTGAATGGCTGGTCATTCTCTCAAGGTGTAACCTATACCTTTCCAAATATCTCTATGAATGCTGGAGATTATTTGGTAGTAGCGGTTGATTCTCTTGCGATGCAAAATACTTACGGTTTCGCTGCTTACGAATGGACAGGCGGTGGACT
>CAKZLT010000151.1 GCA_937127195.1 uncultured Saprospiraceae bacterium | reverse complement strand
CGTTCAGGCAAATGATGTTAATCATTTAGTAAAATTTAATCAGTCACAGTTTCTTGCATGTACCGCGGAATGTACATTGCCCGCGACCCATACAGTTCTGACCTTCATTCTTTGATTCGAGAAAATTACCGCCAAGTTTTTTTCAATAAAGAAAATATTGGAGTCCATCTCCCATATGACTTGGAGAGAGAATTCAAAAAATACCTACGATGCGGAAACCTCGCCTTCGGCATGGCAAGGTTTCACTGCTCCTTATGTCAAAAAGATAAGCTTGTTGCCTTTAGCTGCAAAGGGAGAACGCTTTGTCCGAGTTGCACTGGCAGACGCATGTCGGATACGGCTAAACATTTAATTGAAGAAGTGATTCCGGAAGTACCGACAAGGCAATGGGGATTAAGCATGCACTATGTTCATAGATTTTTGCTCGCGCGAAATCCTGATTTCTTAAGAAAGGCCTTGGCGATTTTTCACCGGACACTTAGTCGCCATTATGAATACAAGGCCAGAATCCACAATCTGAAAAATCCCAAAGCTGGAGCGATTACAGTCGTTCAGCGTTTTGGAGGAGCACTTAATCTAAACGTGCATTTCCATACGATCTATATCGATGGAGTATTCTATGAAAATAATTTTGGCGATGAAGTCTTTTTTGAAATTGTTCCAACGCATGAAGAAGTCGTTCAACTCAATGGCACATTGAAGAAACGCTTAATGAGACTACTGGAAAAATTTGAGCAAGTTGAAAATGACTATAACGATCAATCCGACTTTCAGGCCCAGAGTGTACAAAACCGAGATGAGAATTTTCAGCTCCCACTTAAGATCGGCAAGGTCTGGGACCCGCCATTCAGAGAATTTGTAGGGAAGCGTTGCTCCTACGATGATGGGTTCAGTCTGCATGCGAATGTAAAAATCTTGGCACATCAACGGGCCGAATTGGAGAGACTTTGTCGCTACATTCTGCGAGGTCCCATTGCAAAAGAGAGGATTACTTATGAGGCATCTGGAAAAGTAAGGCTACAGCTAAAAACACCTTACTCCGACGGGACAACTCATCTGCAATTCACTCCAGATCAATTCATCAAAAGGATTATTGCTCTTATACCGCCACCGAGACAAAACCTTATTCGCTATATTGGAGTTTTTGGGGCCCGTCATAAGAAGAGATCTAAAATAACGAGTTTGGCGTGTCCTAAGAAAGTGAAGACCAAGAAGAAAGTTTACCGCACGCCATGGAGCGAATTGTTAAAATACGTTTTTAAATATGAAGTTAGTAATTGTGATCACTGTGGCACCAAGCTAACTTTGGTAGCCACGATAACTTCCCAGAATATCTGCCAAAAAATATTGAATCATCTTGGCCAGCCGGCAAATGAAGTGATTATCAGGTCTCCGAGAGCACCTCCTGAGGCAGACTACTTTGATCAAGCAGTGGGCGATTTTTAAGCAAAATTAGTTGAGCAAGGGCAGGGGTGCGCCTAATTTCGGTCTTAAATAAGACCGTCCCGTAAATTTCAGCCGAATCCGACAAAAAGGCGTGAAGATTTCCTTTAAATAGAGAGACCGAAGGTCATCCTTTTCCTAAAAAAGGGGGGGGCCATGGTTCCAAGATGTAAAATCGAGGGCTAATTCAGGCTATACTTACAAATTCTGAATAAAGGAGAAAAAGAAAACTTATTCGTTTATAAAGCAACTCCACGTATTCAGGCTTTAATGATATTGACAAATTTATTGGCTATTTCAAGAATATCGATGATAACGAAGGAAATATATTTTGAAGACGTAGCCCGACAAATAATAATTGACATAGAGAAAAAATAATGAAAAGAGTAGTAGTTACAGGGCTTGGAGCATTAACGCCCATTGGAAATAATGTAGACGATTTTTGGCAGTCGCTTTTAACAGGCGTTAACGGAACTAACCCCATTACAAAATTTGACACATCAAAATTCAAAACAAAATTTGCTTGCGAACTCAAAGGCTTTGACCCATTAAACCATATTGAAAAAGCAGAAGCAAGAAAATACGATTTGTTTACGCAGTATGCTTTAATTTCCGTTGAAGAAGCCGTTAAAAATGCCAACATTAATTTTGAAACGCTGAACAAAAACCGTATTGGCGTTATTTGGGGGTCGGGAAATGGTGGTATCGGCACATTTCAACAGCAGGTAACTGAATTTGCGCAAGGGGACGGAACACCACGTTTTAGCCCTTTCTTCATCCCGAAGATGATAGTCGATATTGCTTCGGGCATCATCTCGATAAAATACGGGCTTCGGGGCATAAATTTTACAACTGTTTCAGCTTGTGCAACTTCCAATACCGCAATCATTGATGCCTTTAATTATATCCGTTGGGGCAAAGCAGATATGATAATAACAGGCGGTTCGGAAGCGCCTATCAACGAAAGTGCCGTTGGTGGTTTCAACGCGTCAAAAGCATTGTCAACCTTAAATGAAAATCCGCAAATGGCATCACGTCCTTTTGACATCAACAGAGACGGTTTTGTTATGGGCGAGGGAGCAGGTGCAATTATTTTGGAAAACTATGAACACGCTATAAAACGAAATGCTCCAATTATTGCCGAGATTGCTGGCGGTGGCATGGCTTCAGACGCATATCATTTAACAGGTACGCACCCAGAGGGAGGAGGGGCATATTTAGGTATGGTTTTAGCATTGGAAGACGCAAATATTTCCGCCAATGAAATAGATTATCTGAACACACACGCTACATCAACACCACAAGGCGATATGAGCGAATTAAAAGCAATAGCAAGACTTTTCGGCAGACAAGGCAAATTAAATATTAGTGCGACAAAATCAATGACAGGACATCTGTTAGGTGCTGCGGGGGCTATCGAAGCAATCGCTTGTATTAAAGCTGTTCAGAATAACATTGTTCCGCCAACAATCAATTCGGTAGATATTGAACCTGAATATAGGGATATATTTAACTTGACGTTACACCAATCACAACAACGGCAAGTGAATTTCGCAATGAGTAATACTTTTGGTTTTGGCGGACACATTGCCACAAGTATTTTTAAAAAATATGCTGAATAGAGAATAGGTGCTAACTTCGGTTTGCTCGTGTTGGCGCTAAATCGAAAGTTCAAGTATCCCAAATGTTCCTTCGTATAGAAGTTAAAAGTTGGCAATTATCGTAGAACAACCTACAGACAACACAAATATGTAACCGATAAGTAATTACAAAATATGACCGACAGAGTAAACATCATCAATAACTACATCGATGGATACAACCAATTTGATATCAAAAAAATGGTTGCAGACCTCGACGATAATATTGTTTTTGAAAACATTCAAAATAATGAGACCAGTTTATCGCTGAAAGGATTAACAGCGTTTAAACAACAGGCAGAAACAGCAAAAACATACTTTACAAAAAAGAACGCAGGTGGTTAAATCGTTTAAGCATTTCGACAACAGCACGGAAATTGAGATTGATTATACAGCTATTTTAGCAATGGATTTCCCGAACGGCTTAAAAAAAGGGCAAGAGCTAAAGTTATCAGGAAAATCCGTGTTTGAATTTAAAAAAAATAAAGTGATTAAATTGACAGACATCAGCTGACCCTAAAACCAGTAAACAAGAATATGACTTTGCTAAAAAATAAAAAAATTACAATAATTGGTGCCGGGCCTGTTGGATTAACGATGGCGAGATTGTTACAGCAAAACCGCGTGGACGTTACAGTTTACGAGAGAGACAAAGACCGAGATGCAAGGATTTTTGGTGGGACACTTGACCTGCACAGGGATTCGGGACAGGAAGCAATGAAAAGAGCGGGATTGTTACAAACTTATTATGACTTAGCTTTACCAATGGGTGTAAATATTGCTGATGAAAAAGGCAATATTTTATCCACAAAAAATGTAAAGCCCGAAAATCGATT
>CAKZLT010000150.1 GCA_937127195.1 uncultured Saprospiraceae bacterium | reverse complement strand
GTTCTATTTAAAAGCACTTAAAAAATGAACCGTAGCGGTGCTATGCTTAATTTTTTAAGCACTTTTAAATAAAAAAAAAGTTGTATAATGGTGCAACTTATTTATTTTTCTTCACTTATTGTTTTTTTTTTTATAAAAAAATCAGAATTCTTCCGCAGAATCGCAATTGATTATTTAATATTACAAAGGTAAGTTAAAGCTTTTTATTGGTCATTACACAAATTACGGAATAAAGCACACTTATCACGGAAGACGATTTTAAGTGTTTTATATTGGCTTTTTATAATTATTGAAAAGCCTCTAAAAAATAAATACTCATTTCAGAGTTAAGTATAGCGTCTCTGAAATATAAGCCATCTATCACGCCTGTCTGCCGAGAAACTACCGATTCCATACACCAAACAAAAGCACTTTTGAGTAACATCAATTTTTTAATCCTCTATTTTACTTTTACTATTGTATTCTCAAGCATTTTTTATAAAAAAGAAACAAAACAAAACAACATAATATGAAATTGAATAAAATCTTTTGGTCAGTAGCAATTATCGGCATATTGGCGAGTTCATTGGCTTGCGATAATGGAACTGTTGATCCAGAAGCAGAAGGGGAGCAAGTTTATTTTAATGGAAAAATCTATACTGTGAACGCTAATCAGGCATGGGCGGAAGCGATGTGGATAAAAGATGGCGTGATTAAATATGTCGGTGATGATGACACTGCCAAAGAAATGGCAACCGATGGCGCAGAGATGATTAACTTGAGAGGTAAATTCGTGATGCCTGGGATTCATGATGTGCATTTGCATCCGTTGGAAGCGTCCAGTGAGAATTTTCAATTTATATTAGATGATGGCGAAACTGATGCCGAAAACTTTGCAAGTGATATTACTTCGGCTCATCAATCGAATAGCGGAACAGGCTGGTTATTGGGTTGGGGACATCCGTTGGACGCGGTTTTGAATGCGACCAGAAATCCAAAAGATATTATTGATGATGTGGTTTTTAATCGTCCTGTGGCAATTATGGAGCAGACATCTCATTCGGTTTGGTGTAATTCAAAAGCGTTACAAATGATGGGAATTGATGCGACGACTGTTAACCCAGAAGGCGGAATTATTATGAGAGATGCCAACGGTGATGCAACTGGAATTTTGGTAGATAACGCTGGAAATATGTTGTTGCAACTCGCTTTAGCTCCGACAGCGGAGAGAGAACAAAACGATTATTTGGGGTTGACGGAGTTTGGTTTGCCAGAGTTGGCGAAGTATGGAATTACTTCGGTTTGTGATGCAAGAACGTATTGGAAACGCAATCATCACACCATTTGGAAGCGTGTGGCGGATGAAGGAAAATTGACGGTTCGAGTAAATTTAGGACTTTGGGCGTATCCTTCGGAAATAGATGCTACTCAAATTGCAACTATCAAATCACTATATAGTAATGACCCAAATAGTTTATTGAAAGTTAATCAAATCAAGTTGTATTCTGATGGAATTATTCATAGTACGACAGCAGCGATGCACGATGATTATTTGGTGGATATATTTGGAATGTCAACTAATAATGGTTTGAATTATTTTACGAAAGACCGTATTGCGCATTATATCGCGGAGTTGGAAAGTACTGGTTTTGATTTTCATATTCATGCACTCGGAAATCGCGCCGTTTCGGAAAGTCTTGATGCAATTGAACAGAGTGGAACAAGCAACGGAAGACACCGATTGACACATGTCGAATATGTTCGCCCTGTTGATTATCCACGTTTTGCGGCATTGAATGTGACTGCTGATGCTCAGGTTGCTGGTGACTTTACACAGCCACAATATTGGAGCGATAATGACCATTTGGTTGGAAGTGCTGTGGCGGATAACATCATGCCGATTAAGAGTTTGGCTGCCGAAAATGCGCGTATTACATTGAGTAGCGACTGGGATGTAAGTACTGTGAATCCGTTTGTTGGTTTACAAAATGCGGTAACTCGTAGCCCGCAAGAGTTGACTTTGGCAGCAGCAATTGAAGCTTATACAATCAATGCGGCTTATGTGATGCGTCAGGAAAATATCGTTGGTACATTGGAGGTCGATAAAGAAGCGGACTTTATTGTTTTGGATAGAAATCTCTTTGAAATTCAGTCAACGGATATTAATAAGACGAAGGTGGTGGATACTTATTTGAAAGGTGTTAAGGTCAATTAAGAGTAGTTTTTTATACTAAAAACGCCGTATCAAATCTATTTTTGATACGGCATTTTTTTAAAAAAAATCACCTCAAAACGGTTACATCGCCACTTTCCAATCTAGTTTCTAGTTCGCCATTACTTCCAAGTGTTTCGTAATTCAGCATCCAAACGTAAACGCCTTGAACAGCTTCCCCGTTTACTGTTCCGTCCCAATGTTCATTTATATCGTTTGTTTGAAAAGCTAAACCGCCCCATCTGTCAAATATTTTGAGTTCATAATTTGTAATTGGGCAATTATTATAAACTTGAAATGCGTCATTATTTCCGTCGTTGTTTGGTGTAAAAGCATTCGGAATAAATGGATAACAACCGCAATCTTCTTCGACTATATAAACGGTTTGAATTACGTCTGAGCAGCCATTATTGATGGTTACATTGTAATTCCCTTCAAAATTCACCACAAAGTTACTGCTTTTATAATCATTCAATCCCCAATAAGCTGACCTTCCTTCCCATTGATAAGATAAAGCATTTTCTTGATAGGCGTTCAGAGTGAGTTCTTTATTTTTACAAAAAAACGTATCTGTTGGTAAAGTCAGGTAAATAGGTAATTCTGGTAAGAAATTGATGGTATCAGAATTAAAACAGCCACTATTATAATTGACAAAAACACTATAAGTACCTGCCGATTCGACTGTAGATGAAGGTGAATTTGAGCCCTCTTGCCAAGTGTAATCAATGGCAGTGCTATCTTCTACCGTTAATAAAATGGTATTATTATCACAGATGAAAGTGTCCATTCCTAAAAATATAGAAGGCGTTGAAATAACTTCAATACTAATGCTATCTATTTTTTTGCAACCTTCATTGTTTGCCATTACAGTATAATTTCCTGCTTCTTCTACCAATAAAGTTGAATTCATTGTTCCATCATTCCAAAGATAACTAGCATTGATAGAGAAGGCATCTAAAGTAATGGATTGAAATTGGCAAATAATGGTATCATTCCCCAAGTCAATAATTGGCGTATTATAAAACCCTAAATTAATAGTATCCGCACCTTGACAGCCATTTTGGTCGGTGACCGTTACAGAGTAATTACCTGTATTACTGGCTGTGAATACACTTAAATTTGAGTTATCTTGCCATTCATAATTAGTAAAAATTGGATTAAAAGCATTTAAAATAAAAGCATTTACATCACAAAAAGATGTATTAACTCCTAAATCGACAACGGGAGAATTAAAGATATTTATAATAATAGTATCATACGCTATACAAGTTCCAACAGTAACTTCGACCGAATATGTTCCCGCTTGATTAGTTTGTATAGAAGCTGTGGTTTCGCCTGTTGACCAAAGATAACTGCCGTTATTTGTGGTTGCATCCAGTTGTAAATTTTCTCCTGTACAAATAGTCGTATCTGCCCCCAAATTCACATTAGGAATATCAGTTACTGTGATAGTCTGAACCAAAGTATCTGATAAAGAGCCATTAGTTACGATTAATTCAATATCATAAATTCCAACTGTATTGTAACAAATGTTAGTTGGATTTTGAATAGAACTAGAAGCTATATTAGCTCCTTGAAATGACCAATTCCAATTCGCTGCTCCAGAAGAATTATCAATTATATCGGTACACTCGCCAACACAAATTACTGGATTTTGGATAGTAAAAAGTGCTTCAATACCTTCGCAGACAATATTAGAGGCGGTAGAAGGTGTTGAAATAGTTAAGG
>CAKZLT010000149.1 GCA_937127195.1 uncultured Saprospiraceae bacterium | reverse complement strand
TTAAAAATGAAGTAACACCTTGATTATCAAAAGTTATTCACTCATTTTATCATTCACTAATTCTGTCATTGTACTTAAGCTAAAGTCAATTCTTTGTCAACTCTAGCTAACTTCAACATATTCACATACTCATCAAATAAGTATTGTGCATCGTGAGGACCAGGAGCTGCTTCTGGGTGATATTGTACCGAAAAGGCTCTTCTATGATTCAATTTAATACCTTCAATAGTATCATCATTCAAGTTAACGTGAGTGATTTCTACATTAGGATTGATTTCGATAGCCTCTGCACTGACTGCAAAACCATGATTTTGACTCGTGATTTCACCTCTTCCAGATACCAAGTTTTTGACAGGATGATTAATTCCTCTGTGACCGTTGTGCATCTTGTAAGTAGGAATATCCATAGCCAAAGCCAATAATTGATGCCCTAAACAAATACCAAATAATGGTCTATTATCATTTAAAATTTGCTTAGCTGTCTTTACTGCATATCCCATAGAAGAAGGGTCGCCAGGTCCATTTGATAAGAAATAACCATCAGGATTCCATTCTTCCATTTCTTCGTAAGAAGTCGTTGCAGGAAATACTTTTAAGTGGCAATCTCTCATGGCGAAAGAACGTAAAATGTTACGCTTAGTACCAAAGTCCAAAACAGCTACTTTGTATTCAGCATTAGGATTACCAATATAATAAGGCTCTTTTGTTGTTACCTTTGAAGCTAACTCTAACCCTTTCATTGAAGGCGTTACAGCTAATTTTTCCTTTAAGATTTCAATGTCTAATATATCAGAAGAAATAATAGCATTCATCGCACCTTTACTTCGGATATGTTTGACCAAAGCTCTCGTATCAATGTTTGTGATTCCTGAAAGTCCTTGTTCTTTTAGGTATTCTTGAGCAGTACTTTCTGCCTGTGGTCGAGAGTAATCACTGTAAGTGAAATTTTTGGTGACTAATCCAGCAATCTTAATGTCATCCGACTCAATTTCACTTTTTTTCATTCCATAGTTTCCTATATGTGCCGTTGTCATTACCATGATTTGAGCATAATAAGAAGGGTCTGTGAAAATCTCTTGATAACCTGTCATTCCTGTATTGAAACAAATTTCTCCCGAAGTTGTCCCTATTTTACCAATTGCGTTACCGTGAAAAACGGTGCCATCTTCTAAAAGTAATATTGCTGCTTGATCGTTTATTCTAGCCATGAGCTTTCGTTATGATGATACAAAGATAAAGTAATAGTGTTGATTGAATATTAAAAGATTAATAAAAATGATTTTTTAGTACATCTTCAATTTTTGCAGATTTTTTTAAAAAAATGCTAAAAAAAATGGCAATACAGTCGATGCCGCATTGCCATTTTCAAAAATATATAAAATAAAACTGTACTGCCATTTTCATTTTTATTGAATTTGACTGCAAAGATAGTTTTTTTCATTAAAAGTAAAACTATCCTTAGTGAAAGGTTTTACTTTTAATGTGATTTTTTTTTGGTGCAATTCAATTTTTCGGATTTTAATTTTTTTTAAAAAAAACTATGCTACAAGTAAAAGTTTTCTATAAAAATTATATATTTGTCTTGTTATAAAATGGAGTCCAGAAACCATAAACGGGGCGTAACCGAAAAGCCAAAAGAGTAGGAATTTAAATTGATATAACCATGTTGAAAAAATTAAAGATGTTCATGGCAGTTTTAGTAACTGCGATACTAATCACAAGTTGTTCTGTTACACTTCCTGTTACTGCTACAAGTAATGCAGTAGGTTCTAAAGTTGGAACAGCTAAAGCTAGAGGATACTTCCATATATTGTTCTTTGATGCTGATGCAAGTATCAAAACAGCAGCTAAAAATGGTGGAATTACTAAAATTTCAACTGTTGATGTTAAACGTACTGATGTTCTTGGTATCGTTACTAGTTTTGAAACTATCGTAACAGGAGAATAATTAGTATTCATAAATAAGGCCATTTTGTATGGTTTGGATAATCAGATGATAATCAAAGTATTAATAAGGCTTTGATTATCATCTGATTTTTTTATTTTTTTAAATATTTTTTGCAAAATTCTATTATGAAGTACCCTATTGTGGTGTTTTGTCTTTCATTGTTATTTATTACTTCTTGTAATTCTGAGAAAAAAGAAATAAAGAAGATTTCGTTATTTAATGGAATCAAAGTCCAATTACTAGACGGTGAAAATAGTCAAGCAGCTATTACAGACACTATTCAAAGCACTTTTAAAAAATATACATCTAATAATACTAGAATAAGCATTCCGCTTTTTAAATATATAGAGCATACCGACTATTCATTATTTATTGGTATTCCAGTTGATGCTAGAATAAAAGATTTTTCTGATAGCTTATATCATCATTCTAATGAAATATTAATAGAAGAAAAGAAAGAAAGTAAAACGGAGTATTTTAGACAATACCAATTAGATAATACTTTTATTTCTGAAATGATTATTAAAGAAGTAGGAAGTACACTACTCTTTTTGGCTGTAACGAAGAATAAAGATATATCTAATAGAATATTTAATCATAAGAGCTTTTCTAGTAGAGTAGAGAAAAAATAAAGGCATTCTTGAATAATCATTTAGTAACGTCCCAAAAATAACTCGACAAATGACGAAGTTATTTTTTCTCCGTTACTTAAAATCATAAAGAACTATGGAAGGAAGGTGTTCTATATGGTTTTCAACGTTTTTAATAAAAAAATATGAAATATTTAGGTGTAATTATCCTCGTTAGTGTAGCTCTAAGTAGTTGTTTTTCGGTAAAACCAACTAGCCAAAAGTCATCCAAAAAATTAGTGGAAACGTTTTATGTTGGAATAGAAGGCACTCAATATTTTATAAAACCACTAACTTACCAAGTTGAAGATTCTAAGGAGGAATTGGAGATTGATTGTATTTTTCGTTACAAAACGAAGTTGAGTGATAGCGATAGTGCTTCTATCAATTTTAGTACTTACACCAACGAACCACTCAAATCTTTTAATACAGTTGCTTTCGAGAAAGTCGTCAAAACATTTGACCAAGTAGATTTAATGTTTGTAGAAAAAGACAATGAGTATTTCAAATCAAGATTCACTACAAAGGTTTCTTTGATAGAGTTGAAAACGTTTTTTGAGAGTAAATCAAAAGAAATTAAAGTAGATTCGGACAAAGTTTCTATTCAATTTATACCCAAAAAATCAACGAAAAAGAATATGAATGTTATTCGTCGAGATGTATTAGAATTGGTGGATTAATCACATAGAGTCACTAATTAGAATACCATCTTTTTTAATAAAAAAATAAAAGTTGCCCAAATTCAATAAATTTGGGCAGCTTTTATTTTACACCAAGCAAAAGGCTAAATCACAAAGTCTTGCGCAACATCTGCTCATGTACTTAAAATTACCTTTGACTTCTAGGTTAGGGAATAGGCAAAAAATAACCTACCAGTCGAACTTATTGTTTTTCATTTATA
>CAKZLT010000148.1 GCA_937127195.1 uncultured Saprospiraceae bacterium | reverse complement strand
AAGTAAATGATCTTTGGAACAAAGGCTATAAAGAAATTACATTACTAGGACAAAATGTAGATAGCTACCTTTGGTATGGAGGCGGAATGAAAAAAGATTTTGAAAAAGCCCTTTATTTTATTGACAAGGCAATCAATATTGACAGTGAGAATGTTCAATATTGGAAACGTTATGCTAAAATAAATAGAAAACTAAAGTGGTTTGAAGAAGCTGAAGTTGGTTTTAGAAAAACATTAGAACTTGCTCAAGGCTTAAGTTTTGAGCGTTGGCATTACGTAACAGATAATGTTAGAGTCTTTTTCAGAGACGCGGGACACATTCTTGGAAGTGCCAGCGTAAGCCTCGAAATTAAGGAAAACAACACAACCAAACGCTTTGGCTTCACGGGAGATATTGGTCGTCCATTTCGCCCAATTCTTAAAGACCCATTGCCGATGCCCGAAGTTGATTATTTGATTTGTGAATCCACTTATGGTCATAAAGAACACAAAAGCGCACCAGCAGAGCTAGACGAATTACTTGAAATTATAGAAGAGACTTGCGTCAAAAATAAGGGAAAGCTGATTATTCCAGCCTTTAGTGTGGGTCGAACGCAAGAAATTATTTATATGCTTGACCAATTGAGCAACGAAAGGTCTTTGCCACGTATTCCTGTTTATGTTGATAGCCCTTTGGCGGTCAATGCGACGGATATTTTTAGAATGCACCCCGAATGTTTTGATGAAGAATTATTAGAGTATATCGAATTTGACCCAAATCCTTTTGGTTTCAAAGACCTGAATTACGTTCAATCTATTAGCGAATCTAAGCAAATTAATAAGCGAAAAGAACCCGCAATAATCATTAGTTCGTCGGGTATGATTACCGCAGGGAGGATTCGCCATCACGTTTTTAATAATATTGAAAACCCTAATAATGGCATCTTGATAGTTGGTTATTGCGCGCCACAAACGGTTGGCGGACAAATCAGGGATGGAAAACCAAGTATTCGCCTATTTGGTCAAAAACTACAAGTAAAGGCCAAAGTTCATGTAATGGATTCGTTTTCAGCACACGCTGACCGAACAGAGATTTATGAATTTATTAAAAATCAACGCCCAAAATTAAAAGAACTTTTCTTGGTTCATGGAACACTAGGAAGACAAAAGAAATTCCAAAAATATCTTGGTGAACGCGGTTTTGAAAATGTAAGAATTCCAGTATTAGGAGATACATTTGAAATGTGATTTAGGAAGTTGTATCAGTTTTTGGTTCTTCTTTTTTAAATAAAAAGTAGGAAACCCAGTAAAGAAGTAGGAAACTATTTTTCTTCACTAAGTTATTTGACTTGATTTGTATCATTTTTAAGAAAAAGTCTATTTAGACTATTCTATTTAGTCGTATTTTCTAGATTTTTATTTGAATTTATTCATTTGTTATGATAACAATACTAAATTTGTAGTAATACTCTAGTTAGAGAGTAGGCAATAAATAAGCTACCACAAAGAACGATGTTGTTTTTTATTTAGACAAGGCAAAAAACGCAGTCCTAGCATCGCTAAGGCGAGTATTTTTAACGCCGTATAAATGAAAACAATAAGTTCGACTGGTAGGTTATTTTTTGCCTAATCTCTTAACTTCAAAATGACTAATTATCAATAGATTATGATTTCATCATTTTAAATGAAGAAAAATGAAATATTTGATATAAAAACAAGACTCTAAGTACCAGCAATAAAATTAAAATATGCGTAATTATCGTGTACATATCATTCTTTTAGTTACTATTTTAAGCATAGTAGGAATTAGTTTAATTATAATTAATCATGGTATTCATCAACAACAGGAGGATGGAACCATTATTAATTATGCTGGTCAGCAACGCACAATTAGCCAAAAAATAGCTAAGAACTCTGTCGAAATCCTGTATTTGTACGAAAAACAAACAGATAATAACCTCGTTCGGAATGAATTAAATAGAACACTTGCAACATGGAAAGCTAACCACAATGCAATAATCAGTGGTTCGGATGAATTAAACTTGCCCGAAAGTAAATCTGAGAATATAGAAGCACTTTATAAGGAACTTCAACCTATTTTTAATGTAATTAAAACGAACGCAGAAGCATTAGTTCTCGAAACGGAAGCAGATAAAATGCAATTATACGCGGAAGTCATTTTGGAAAATGAACCAGTTTATCATTCTAAAATGAATGAAATTGTAGCTAATTATGACCAAGAATTAATTACCAAAACTCAAAATTTAAAAACTAAAGTATATTCTACTATTATATTTGGGACATTAATTTTCTTATTAATATTATACTTTTTTATTAACCCTATTTTTAAAAAAAGAGATAAAGAATATCAAAAATACTACACGCTTTCGGATGAACTCAAAAATAGAAACCGAGAGATTGATGTGATTAAGTCCAATGTAGAAAGTAAAAATAGACAGCTTCAACGCAAAAACGAAATCCTAGCAAAACAAGTTATTGAACTTGAACAATCTAAAAATGCGGCACTTTTAGCAGTAACAACCAAATCGGAGTTTTTATCTAATATGAGCCACGAAATCAGAACACCTCTAAATGCGATTATTGGTGTTGCTAATATTCTGAATGAAGATAATCCTCGTCCCGATCAAGCGGAACATCTAGATACATTGCTATTTTCTTCCGAAAATCTAATGGTTATTATTAATGACATTTTGGATTATAGTAAGATTGAAGCAGGTAAGGTTAAATTTGAAAAAATTAATTTTAGTTTAAATAGAATCATCAACGGCATTCATAAAACAATGATTGCTACTGCCGAAAAGAAAAATATTAACTTTAAATACACCATTCAAGAGGGCATTCCTGAGACTTATATCGGTGACCCTGTTCGATTGAGTCAAATTATACTCAACTTAGTAGGCAATGCGATTAAATTTACCGAAAAAGGAAGTGTAGATATTCGAGTGAGTCAATCCAAAATTGAAAATGGAAAAGCAACACTTAACTTTGCGGTAGAGGATACAGGAATCGGAATTCCTGATGAAAAACAGAAAATAATATTTGATAGTTTTTCTCAAGCCAACTCCAAAACAACTCGCCTTTATGGCGGTACAGGACTTGGTTTGGCTATTACGAGACAACTTCTTGAAATGCAAGGTTCTAAAATAGAATTAATGAGTGTCGAAGGAGAAGGTTCTACTTTCTACTTTCAATTGACTTTGCCTATTGGTCAAGCAATGAGTAAAATCCCCGTTTCTAATAGAAAAACACAATCATTCAATTCTGAAAATAAAGTACTTTTAGTTGATGATAATGCAATTAATATTGTTATTGCCAAACGCTTTTTGAATAAGTGGAAACTAGAAGTAGATGTAGCTACAAATGGTCAAGAAGCTGTTGATATGGTTACTCAAACTGACTACGGATTAGTGTTGATGGATATTAGTATGCCTGTGATGGATGGCTATGAAGCCACCAAAATCATCCGAAACATGGAAGAGGACAAGTATCAATTGTTACCAATTGTAGCATTGACGGCTTCTGTTTTTGATGCTCTAAAATATCAGGCTATCGAAGTTGGTATGAATGATTATTTGAGTAAACCATTCAAGCCACAAGCGTTATATGATATGATTGAAAAATATATTATTACCGAAAATTTTGGTTAGAAACGTAAAAATTAGACCTTATAGGTTTTTAAAACCTATAAGGTCTGGGCTTCTCAACATTTAAAGTAAACTTATACTTTCTAATACTTACCATTAATTGATTCGGCGAACATATTTCAAAAAAACATGATTTCAATTAGTCAATTTTCCCCAAAACTGCTTCAATGGTTTGAAAGTCATCACCGACCAATGCCATGGAAAGGAGAAAAAAATCCTTATTTAATCTGGTTATCCGAAATCATTCTTCAACAAACGCGAGTAGAACAAGGCTTGCCTTATTTTGAGAGGTTTGCTTCCAATTATCCAACCGTCAAAGACCTTGCAGATGCACCTGCTGACGACATTATGAAAATGTGGGAAGGTTTAGGTTATTATTCTCGCGCCCGAAATTTGCACGCAACCGCCAAGCATATTGCTTATCAACTCAAAGGCATTTTTCCGACCACTTACAAAGAGATTTTGACGCTCAAAGGCGTTGGACCTTACACGGCTGCTGCCATTGCATCTTTTGCTTATGACTTGCCTCATGCTGTTGTTGATGGCAATGTCTATCGAGTACTCTCAAGAGTGTTTGGTATCCAAACGGCTATTGACTCAACCGAAGGCAAAAAAGAGTTTAATCAATTAGCTTCTGAATTAATCAATCCACAACGCGCGGCTGACTACAATCAAGCTATTATGGATTTTGGTGCTACGCAATGCACACCAAAATCACCTAATTGCGCTATTTGTCCTTTTAAAAAAGGCTGTATAGCATTCAACGAAAAACGGATTAATGAGCTTCCTTTCAAGTCAAAAAAAATTAAAAAGACAGAACGATTTTTGAATTATTTTGTTTTTAATTTTAATAATGAAACGTGGATAAGCAAACGAACAGAAAAGGATATTTGGCAAAATTTATATGAATTTCCCTTGATAGAAACCACCAAAACATTTGATTTAATAGATATTCAATCTAGTGAAAAATGGTTTGAAATGTTTCCTAAAGGTACTAAATTTACTATTTCAAAAATTAGTAAACCTTACAAACAAGTGTTGACACACCGAAAAATTATTGCTACTTTCGTAGAAATAACCATTTATGATGAATTAAATCATTTTGTTTTAAAAAAAATACCTAAAAAAGATATTCAGGAATACGCATTTCCTAAAGTCATTAGTCAATATTTACAAGATAAATCCTTATATTTAGAATTATTTTAATATTCAAATTTGAATATTCCATTTTTGTATAAAATTTTTAAACACTGTTTCTTTTTATAAAAAACAGTACAATCGCAATCAATTATGTATCACTTAAATAGAGTTGTGCTAGTCGGGCGAGTAGGACAAGACCCCGAAATCAGATATTTAGATAATAATGTAGCCGTTGGTAAATTTTCATTGGCAACGAGTGATCGTTATATGGGAAAAGACGGACAATGGGTAGATAAACCAACCGAATGGCACGATATAGTAGTTTGGCGTCACCTAGCAGAACGCGCAGGAAAAGAGCTAAAAAAAGGAAAATTAGTCTATGTAGAAGGTGCTATTAGTTATCGAAAGTGGGAAGACAAAGACGGAAATTCTCGTAAGTCAATAGATATTGTAGCTAGACAGTTTAGAGCCTTAGAAACGCCTCCTTCTAGCGGAAGTAACTTTCCTACAATGGCAAATGACCCGAAAAGTGCTGCCACTCCAGCAACCAATAATAATACTTCAACGCCTCCAACAAGCGCACCTGTAGCTAATAAGCCAGCCGTGAATAAGGAGTTTGAAGACCAACCAGATGATGATTTACCATTCTAATTTCTAAGTGAAATTAAAGTGTAAAAGGATATAGTAAGTTCAACCAGATAAGTTTGGTTGGACTTATTTTTTTTGTTTTGATAATTGAACGCTTTTCAAGTTTTTGGTGTATAAACAGAAGAAACATCAAATTTATATTCATCATATTCTTCATAAGATGACAACATCAAGAAAATATTGCAGAAGCCTTCACGCTCAGATTAGCCTCGGAACTACGTCTGATGACCGATTTATGCCCAACGGTTATATGGATGCTTTTTCTAAGATGGACAATCTCATTTTGACCGAAAAACTTGATGGTCAAAATAACTGTTTCAACAAACAGGGCGTTTTTGCTCGTTCTCATACTGCGCCTTCCAATCATCCTTGGGACAAACCTTTGAGAGATAGATGGAAACTAATCAAAGATGATTTAGGGGAGTTAGAAATTTTTGGAGAGAATATGTATGGTATTCATTCGATAGCTTATACAGAGTTAGAGTCCTATTTTTATGTGTTTGCCGTTCGAGATGGAGACACTTGGCTTTCTTGGGAAGAAGTACAATTTTATGCCAATATGCTTGATTTTCCGACCGTTCCAGCCTACGATATTAAGATTTCTTTAGGCGATTTTTATAAAAAAAAGAACCCTAGAAAAACGAATGAAAACGAAGTTTTAGCAGAATGGTTGAAGGCGAATTTAGGAATGTCATGGTTAGAAAGTGTAGAAACGGCTGGACTTCTGGGAGGTTACGACCCGTTGACGAATCAACCTTGTTCAGAAGGTTTTGTCATTCGCAACAGTGACGCTTTTCAAACGAATGAAGGTATAATTGATGTTGCGCCAAATGAATTTAATAACCTATTCAAACTCGTAAGAGCTGCCCATGTCAAGACGGATGTTCATTGGACAAAGACGTGGAAACCTGCCGCTTTGAAGGATTATTCTAAGTATAAGTGGTATGGTTATGAATATCTAAGTAATAAAAAATAATGTGGAAATTTCCTAAATATACGATTGGAGAGGCATTAGATTGGGATGATTTGTCTCGCTCTTATGATTGGATAGCTGATATGAAAGCTGTTCCACAAGACTCGATTTGGCATGCAGAAGGTAATGTTTTTACACATACTAAAATGGTTGTAGAAGCTTTGATAGCATTGCCCGAATTTAAAGAATTGGAGGAGCAAGACAAACATATTCTAGTTACAGCCGCCTTATTACATGATGTTGAAAAAAGGTCAACAACAAAGGAAGAAGAAATTGATGGTCAAGTTAGAATTGTATCGCCTAGACATGCTAAGAAAGGTGAATTTACAACGCGAACATTTCTATACAAATCCCTAAAAACGCCGTTTTTAATTAGAGAACAGATTTGTAAATTAGTCAGATTACATGGTTTGCCAATCTGGGCAATCTCCAAAGAGAATCCTAGAGAAGAAGTGATTTATGCAAGCACCGTTGTCAATACAGCTCATTTGGCAATGCTATCTAAAGCGGATGTAATTGGTCGAATTTGCGAAGATAAAGATGATATTTTATTCAAAATAGACTTGTTTAAAGAGCTTTGTAAGGAAAATGAATGTTTTGGAGTAACTAAATCGTTCTCTTCTAATTATGGTCGTTTTTTGTATTTTAATAAAAAAGAAATAGCGCCAAACTACGCGCCTTACGATGATTTGATTTGTACTGTAACGGTAATGAGTGCATTAGCTGGAAGCGGAAAAGATACCTATATTTCTAAGCATTTGAAGCAGCCAATATTATCTTTGGATGATATCAGAAGAGAAAATAGAATTGCTCCGACGGATAAAAAAAATAACGGTCGAGTCATTCAATTAGCTAAAGAAAAGGCGAAGGTATTTTTAAGAAATAAGACTTCCTTTGTGTTTAATGCTACGAATATTACAGCAGAAATGCGGGCGCGATGGATTAGCTTATTTACAGATTATAATGCTCGTGTGAAAATTATTTACATTGAAGTGCCTTATTCAAAATTAAAAAAGCAAAACCTAAATAGAAAGTATCCTGTGCCAAAATCAGTGATTGAAAAAATGATAGGTAAGCTAGAAATTCCTACTACTAAAGAAGCTCATGATATTGAGTTTGTAGTTAAAGATTGATTAAATAGAAAAAGCGATTTTCATGATTATATGAAAATCGCTTTTTTTATAAAAAAACTATCCTTGCTTCGATGCATCAAAAGCTGCAAAAGCAGTTTCAAAACGCTTCAAAACAGTCTCTTTTCCAAGTAAGCTAGCAACATCAAATATACTTGGACCTTTCATTGTTCCAGTCAACGAAACCCTAAAAATGGGTAAAATATTACCAAATCCTAATTGATTATCATTGATATAAGCTTTGACTTGTGTTTCTATATTTTCACCAGTAAACGGCTCAACATTCGCAACGGTTTCTACCAAAGTATCAAAAATAGGTCGTTTATCTAACTTCCATTTTTTCTTAACTGTTTTTCTATCATACTCTTTGACATCTTCAAAAAAGTAATAACCTTGCTCCCAGAAGTCGCTCAAAGTCGTCATACGCTCATTTAATAAGCCACAAATCGTCTCCAAAGCACTATCTTCTACTTCATGACCATTAGCTGCTACTTGAGGACGAACCATTTTGGCTAAGTCAGCATCAGAGGATTGAATGATATATTGTTGGTTGAACCATTTAGCTTTATCGAAATTGAATCGCGCACCAGCTTTATTGACTCTTTCCAAAGAAAAACTTTCAATTAAGTCTTCCATTGAAAATAATTCTTGTTCTGTTCCAGGATTCCAACCCAAAAAGGCTAAAAAGTTGACCACAGCTTCTGGCAAAAAGCCTCTTTCACGAAAACCCATAGCTGTTTCTCCTGTTGTAGGATTTTTCCAATCCAATGGAAATACAGGAAAGCCGTGCTTGTCACCATCTCTTTTACTCAATTTACCACTACCGACAGGTTTCAAAATCAAAGGCAAATGCGCAAAAGTTGGCATAGTATCCTCCCAGCCCAAATAGCGATATAACAAAACGTGCAAAGGCGTACTCGGCAACCATTCTTCACCACGAATTACATGAGAAATTTGCATCAAATGGTCGTCCACGATATTCGCCAAATGATAAGTTGGCATTCCATCACTTTTCAAAAGTATTTTATCGTCAATTTCGTCCGATTGAAAACGAACCAAACCTCTAACCATATCTTCAAAGACAACCGTTTCACCTGAGTTCACTTTCAAACGAATCACATAAGGCGCGCCGCTATCCAGTCTTTCTTGAACGTCTTCTGCTGATAATGCCAAAGAGTTTTTCATCTGACCGCGCGAAGCAATTCCGTATTTGGCAACACTTCCAGCCGCTTTTGCAGCTTCTCGCATTTCGACCAATTCTTCCGAAGTATCAAAGGCATAATAAGCCTTGCCAGCTTCCAAAAGTTGGTCAGCATATTGCTTATACATTGCCTTTCTTTCGGATTGCTTATAAGGACCAAAATCACCACCTAATTTTGTTGACTCTTGAGGCAGCATTCCGCACCATTCAAGCGTTTCTTCGATGTAGGATTCTGCTCCTTCAGTGAAGCGTGTTTGATCGGTATCTTCAATACGAAGAATAAACGTTCCTCCATGCTTTTTAGCAAATAAATAATTATATAGTGCTGTTCTCACACCACCAATATGCAAAGGGCCTGTTGGACTAGGCGCGAAGCGAACTCTTACGGATTTGTTATTTTGACTCATTTAAAGTTTAAAATTTTGTCACAAAAGGATAGTTACAAAACATTTATATTAAAATATATATATAAGTAAAACTTTTTTTTAATAAAAATCGTTACAATATCATTACTTTTTATCAAAAAAATAGTCTATTGTATAATAGTCTAGTTTTTAATATAAACGATGTTTTTTATTTTAAAAAAGATTTTTTGAAATAAAGTTCAAAAATAGACAATTGATTTGAACTTTATAAATCAGAATGAATAATCTGGAGAATCTTCAAGGTTTATATTTATTAATTTTTATAAAGAATAAAATTAGCTACAAAAAATAAAATCAACTTATTAATCATTTTCAACCATTTCTCTATGTACTTAGTAAAGACTCCTCAATTTATCCAAAAGTTATTTCCTAACTTTATATGGAAAGTTCCAACTACTCAGAAGGAACTCTACTTGACGTTCGATGACGGACCGACAGCAGAAATGACTCCTTGGATTTTGGAGCAATTAGCAGCATACAATGCTAAAGGCACATTTTTTTGTGTTGGTCAAGAAATTGAAAAATTTCCAACACATTTTCAAGCTATCATAGATGCTGGACACACTGTGGGTAATCACACGTTTACGCATCCGAATGGTTGGGGAGCAGAGAATATTTCATATTTTCATGATGTGAGACACTGTGCTAGGTTAGTCAATTCGACTTTATTCAGACCGCCTTACGGTAAATTAATGCCTAAGCAAGTTCAATTCTTGGAGCGTCATTACGAAATCGTAATGTGGGATGTAATGAGTGGTGACTTTGATGAAAATATCACAAAGGAAGAATGCTTAGATAATGTAATCAATAAGGCAAAAGAAGGTTCTATTATTGTTTTTCATGATAATCTGAAATCAAGAGAAAAGTTAGAATATGTCTTGCCAAAAGTCTTAAAACATTATGCTGAGTTAGGTTATACCTTCAAAGCCGTTCAAGCAAGTGAAGATGCTGACGAAAAATTGGATAAAGATTCTTCTGCTGTTGCAGCATAAATGATATAAGAAGTTTTTTATAAAAAAATGGCTTAAGGGAGTAGGAAATAAATAATCTACTCCCTAACTAATTGATTTTAGTTAAGCCATTTCTCATTTTTTTTAGAAAAGGATAGAAGGTTATTGCTTCTTTGTCCAATCAGCGTCCCAATAGTCTTTATCAAATCGAATATCATCCTCTTTGGATTGTTCTAAAGTAAAATCAGAAAAAACCATTAAAATAGAATCTTCCTCTAATGCTTTGAAACCATTTGCATAACCTCCAGGAATATGTAAAACTTCACTTTTCGTTTCATTTAGAAAGGATGTTTTTGCTTGCAACTCCTTATTAGGTGCGCTCCAATTATCTACGGGAATTGTATAAACTAAAAAACTTCCTTTGATACAATGAAACCATTTAGACTCTTTTTTGTGACCTTGCCACGCTCTGATTACGCTAATATCAGATTGATGTATATGATACAACCTCTGGATTTCAGCCATATTAAAATCGTTAGCAAAAACGATTTTGCCTCTTTCATCCCTGTAAATACCGCCTTCTATTAAGTTTGTATCTTTCAAAATGATAATATATTAATTAATTATTAATCAACTATTTTTTCTTCTTGAAAATCCATTAGACCTAATTGAGCAGCTCGTTCTGGCTGTGCTTCTATGAAAGCAGCCAACTTCTTTTTACTACCCAAAAAAGTAGATTTTTTACCAAAAAAACCACCTTTAATCAAATGAACACGCATCACTAACCAAATACCATATTTGGCGTGAGTGATTTTTTCTACATTCTCATAAGGATAGCGGAAGATTTTGATATAATTGGTGATATAGACAAATTGCTCATCAAACTCAACCCGTTTCAGCTTAAAAATAGTGAAATACATTGTGGCGACTATCAAAAAGAAACTTGTGGTATAAATGACTTTGAAAGTCATTGGTGAGAGTGTTCCAGCTCGGAATTGGTCTGCAAATAAAAAAACAATCATCAATGTTCCAAAAAATACTATCCAAATTGTTGGTAAGAAGTATTTTAAAAACACTGTTGATGATGATGAAACGTTAATCGTTTTATGATTACTATCTTCTGCTACTCTTTCGTTCATATTACTTTTTTTAGTGTAATCAAATAAACACTGAAAAGTTGCGCAAAGGTAAACATTCTTTGTAAAGTAACTACCTTTTATTCCATTTAGTAATATCTTCTTTATTAATCGCGGCAGCCATCAATGCAGGAAATTTGTCAGGCGTGCAAGCAAAAGCAGGAATGCCCATT
>CAKZLT010000147.1 GCA_937127195.1 uncultured Saprospiraceae bacterium | reverse complement strand
AGTCACAGGGGACATGATCCATCGATTACCGATTTCATCGGCGGCCTGGGGGATTGCTTACAGTCCAGACGGCACTTTAGTCGCCATTGGCGAAAATATTGAGATCGTCTCTATTTGGGATGTGACTACCGGCCAGATAGTCCAGGAAATAAATTTAGATAATGGACAAGGCGCAGATGAGCTTTTTGGCGGTTATAATGAGCAATATCGTATTTTATTGGCAAGCTATTTATCTAAATTTCAGTTTGGTAAATTTGGAAAAGAGTTAGCTTTTTTAAAAAAATATAGACCGCAAACACACCGTCGTATCTATCGTTTGAATTTTCTTAAAATGATAGGAAAAGCGTTTACTACACCACATTTTTTTAATCAAGATGGTTTTCAGCAAGTAACTCAAAGTCCTTTGAGAGAGTATTTTAAGTATGATGATAGAAATGCCATGACTTTTGGAGTGGAAGCACGAGCACCGTTTATTGATTACCGTTTGGTTGAGTTTGGATTGACATTAGACACTTCATTCAAAATAGAAAACTCAATTAATAAAAAGATAGTCCGAGATTACGCCGCACCAATTATTCCTGAAAGTGTAAATAATCGAAAAGATAAAATGGGTTTTACAACGCCACAAGAGGTTTGGCAGAGAAACGAACTGAAACCTAGTTTTGATGCAACAATTGGTCAAATTTTGGATAATAAAGTTTTAGAAATTCCGAATTTGGAAAGAGCTTACAAGGCTTATCAAACAAAGAATAAAGGTGATTTTTATTATTTCTGGCGTGTTTATAATTTATACCATTGGTGTAAAACATGGAATGTCTTTTAAGTAATTTGAAAATTGAGTATAGAGAGTTAAAGATTTTTTTAATGTTGATTAAAGTTTTCTTTTGGATTTGTTTTTTAAAAAAAGTCGATGAAAATATTAGTAATAGCCTATCAATTTTGCCCAAAAGGACAAATAGGAACAAGGCGATGGTCAAAATTTGCTAAATACTTGGCAGCAAAAGGATATGAAGTTCATGTAATTTGTGCCGAATATCCCAAAAAAGACAGTATTAATTGGTGTCAAGATGTAGAAGATAATCCAAAAATTATCATTCATCGAATTGATGGAAAGTTTCCAACTAGCTTATTATCTATTAATCGAACTTTTAAGATTAAGCTTTTTGACCGCATCCGTAAGCACTCAACGCATTATTTGGATATTGCTCAGCAATGGGGGAGGGTTTTTATTCCTTTTACAAAAAAACTCATCGAAAAAGAAGAAATTACAAACGTCATTGTAACCGCTGCGCCATTTACACCAATGATTTTTATGGCGCAAATCAAGGAACAAATTCCACATTTGAATTTGATTTTTGATATACGTGATCCATGGGAATATTATTTAAAAGGAGAGTTTGCAGCATTTGATCGTTGGCGAAAAAAGATTGCGCTGAAAAACGAAGACTTTGCTTTTTCAAAAGCAGATACTATATTATATGTATCGGATCCTGCTAAAAAAGAATATGCAGAAAGGCATCCAAATTGGAAAGATAAATTTGGAGTAGTTTATAATGGCTTTGATAAAGATGATTTTAAAAATACTTCAAGAGAACTCTTGAATAATTTCAAAATGGTCTATTTAGGATCGATGATATCTGGGCGAATGGAAGCCTTGATTGAATTGACTTATGCAATTGAAGCTTTGGATGATGAATTTATTAATGAAAATTTAGTAGTTGATTTATACAGTACTAATTTTGTTCGCCCAACGCTTGAAAATGAAAAGCTGCAAGCCATTTTTGATAAGCATTTTCAACTACAAGAAATAGTTCCTGTGAGTGAAGTTCCAAATGTACTCGCAAAATATGAATACTGTCTGTCTATTAATGCAAAGGATTATCCTAGTGCTTTTGGAGTAAAGACTTTTGATTATATGGGATTAAACAAAAAGATTGTCTTGATTGCTCCCGAAGGCGGTTTGCCTCAAGTATTACGAGCTAGTAATCAGTATGTTGCGGATTATAAAATTGAAGAATTAAAAGCTTTATTACTTCGCATGAAAGCAGATTCTATCAATCAAATTCATATTACAAGTAAAGAATATGAGCAATTTGAATTGAATAATCTGACAGAAAAAGTAATTCAATATTTGAAGTGATATAATAAACCTAATTTTCGGATGCGTTAAATTTCTCAAATACTACATTGATACATTGAATTGACATATTCAAACGTTTTGACTTTCGTCAAAATGCTTTTTCTTATATCTTGCACTTATAATTAGTTAGGAAAGTAAGTAAGAGAACATCAATGAGAAAATTAGAAGAAAGACAATTAAACGCTATGAGAAACACTAATTAAGTACGAACAATATTGCTTCAATATTATTTAATGCAGTTCCTTTTAACGGGAACTGCGTTTTTTCTTTTAAGAGACAGTTTCGCTACGAGAGTAGAGACCGCCCTTTGGGCTGCGAGAAAAGAGACTAAGTGTGAAACTTTTACAAGTCGCTATAACATCTCATCTCTCATAGCCCAAAGGGCGGTCTCCACTCTCGTAGCGAAGCGGTCTCTCATCTACTTCTTAAAAATACGAACTTTAATCGATTTAGAAATCGGTGTATAACTATGCTCAGCAAAATGATTAATCGGAACTAAACTATTTGCTTCTGGGAAATAAGCCGCAATATCACCACGCGGAATATCATAAGGCACAGCATGAAAAGTATTGGCTTTTCGAGTGATTCCATCATATTCACTCGTTAAATTAATCAAATCTAATTTTTCTAAACCAAGTTTTTTCATATCCTTAGGATTAATAAAAACAACCCTACGTTCATTATAAACGCCTCTATAACGGTCATCTAATCCATAAATCGTAGTGTTAAACTGGTCATGAGAACGAATAGTGGTCAATAAAAACTCATCTTTTGCTAAGCTATGCTTAGGTAGTTCACAAACCGAAAACTGAGCGCGACCATTAGGTAATTTAGAAAAATCACCTATTCTAGCATTGTTTGGTAAGTAAAACCCGCCGCCATCTTCTTTTACTTTTTTATTATAATCTTTAAAACCACTCAAAATAGCTGCCATTTTATCGCGAATTGAATCATAATTTTGACCCAACCCTAACCAATTAATTGTTGTATCATTTTTAAAATAAGCGGCTGCAATATGAGCAATAATATCTGGTTCACTCATCAAATGAGGCGAAGCAGGAGAAAGCTTTCCTTGAGAAGAATGGACTTTACCCATACTGTTTTCAACGGTTACAAAGCGTTCATTACCGTCTTTTTGATCGAGTTCAGAGCGTCCGAGGGTTGGAAGGATTAAAGATGTTTTTCCTGTAATAAAATGTGTTCTATTCAATTTAGTACTCACTGAAACCGTCAAGTCACAATTTTGAAGAGCGCGAGCAGTATATTCTGTATCGGAAGCTGCCGAAACGAAATTTCCACCCAAGGCAACGAAAACTTTAGCCTTTCCTTCGTGCATCGCTTGAATACAATGAACGACATCCAAACCATGGTCAGTTGGACATTTTAACCCAAATTCACGCTCCATTCCTTCCGAAATCGCTTTGGAAGGCAAGTGATTAATCCCAACAGTTCTATCTCCTTGAACGTTACTGTGCCCACGAACAGGACAAGTTCCGCCGCCTTCGATACCGATGCTACCTTTGAGTAAGAGGAGATTAACGCATTCTTTGATGTTAGCAACGCCATTTTTGTGTTGAGTCAAACCCATTGCCCAGCAAATAATTATTTTTTTGGAACTAGCTAACATTTCAACAGCTTCATCAATTGCCGTTTCGGTAACGCCACTTTGAGTAATTAACTCTTGTAACTCATATTTTTCCAAGTCAGCAATAACAGCTTCGTATCCTTGTGTTTTATTTTTTATAAAATCATGGTCGAAAACATTGCCTTGAGATTGCTCCAAAGCATATAGTTTCTTCATAATAGCCTTTAATAAAGGCACATCTTGATTAACTTTTACTTGTAAAAAAGAATCTGTAATCGCTGTTCCTCCAGTGAAAAAATCTTCTGCTCTTTGTGGGTTTTTGAATTTTTTCAAACCAGCTTCTGCCAAAGGATTCACTGTAATAACCTTTCCGCCATTCAGTTTGCATTTTTGAAGTGCCGAAAGCATTCGAGGATGATTAGTTCCAGGATTTTGACCGATGACCATAACCACTTCTGCTTTATGTAAATCATCTAAAGTAACTGATCCTTTTCCTATTCCAAGGGTTTGAGAAAGTGCGACACCACTCGATTCATGACACATATTAGAACAGTCAGGCAAATTATTTGTACCAAAAGCTCTTACAAATAATCCATATAAAAATGCTGCTTCATTACTAGAACGCCCCGAAGTATAGAAAACGCCTTCATTTGGTGAACTGAGAGCTTTTAAATGTTGAGCAATGACTTCATAAGCTTCTGACCAATCGATTTTTTCGTAATGAGTAGCATTTGGTCGAAGTATCATCGGATGAGTTAATCGACCACTTCGCCCGATTTTGTAATCAGACCAATGAGACATTTCGGCAACCGAATATTGACTAAAAAAATCGGGGGTAACTTTCTTTAGAGTTGCCTCTTCTGCTAATGCTTTTGCTCCATTTTCGCAATATTCACCCAATACTGAACGCTTATCATCAGGATCAGGCCAAGCACAACCAGGGCAATCAAAGCCACCTTTTTGATTCATTTTAGCCAAAGTTTGAAAAGCGCGAACAGCTCCCATTTCGCCTATGGCATGGTCTAAAGCAACTTTTACACCAGTAACTCCAGCCGCATAGTTGGCAGGTTTGGTGAGTTTTATTCCTGTTAGTTCTTCAGAAGTATTGACTTGAATCGTTAGATTTTTATCTTTTTTCATATTGAATAGCGTTTGATTATTTTAGATTAGGATTATTATAGTTTATCAATTTCTTCTTTAGTTAATCCTGTGTATTTGATGATTAAGTTGACTGGCATTTTATCTTTTTTCATTTGAATTGCCGTATTTATTGCTTTTTGATATTCTCCTTTTTTGATGCCTTTTTGCTCTCCTTCCTTCAAGCCTTCCTCTTTAGCAGTGCCTAACATATCTTTTTCTCGATGCAAATTGACCAAAAACCGTTCATATCGTTTTTGTTCAGTTTCGCTCATATTCAAAAAATTGAGTTTTTCTTCTGCTTTATTGATGTTTTTGGTAGTTGACCCTGTTTTGACTTCATTGTTTTTAATCATATAAATCCATTCGTCAATCTTGCGCTTGACGATATTCTGATATTTTTCTACTCGAATCAGATAATATTCAGGAAAAATATTTTTATCATTAAATTGAATAACAGGCTGTCCGTTGAGTACTTTTTTTTCTTTTCTTTTGATAATTAAGGGCTTTCCATCATTCATACCAATAAAAGAAGTTGTTCCGTGATATAGATAATCGTCACCTCGACCCAGGTTGAAAAACAAAATACTTACTGAAATAACCTTATGAATATTACTATAAGCATTACCAATACCAATGTTTTCAATAATATTTTTGCTCGTACCAAAAAGTAATCGTTCCAAATAATCAGATTCTCTTGTCGTCTGTACTTCGATAATAATTCGCCTTTCTTGATTATCCTTGACAAGAATATCTACTCGATTGAATTTCTCATTTTCATCCTCTTGCTGTCCTTCTTCGCCCAATAATTCGATTATTTCGATTGAATCATCTTCTAATAAAGCACATAGAAAGCCTTCCAAGATATCAAAGTTTGATTTGTCTCGTAGCAAAGATTTGATTGCCCAATCAAAGCGGATTAATTTTTTTGGTGAATGTGCCATGGATTTTTTTTATAAAAATAAAAGGAAACGAATAAAAGTGTTGCTGCCCTACTAATTACTTAAAAATAAGAAAGTCGCTATCCTTAATGAAAAGAATAGCGACTTTTTTATGTATTTTATAAAAATAAAGACTTACAGCTTAGCTAATAATTCTTTCTTTTTACCATCAAACTCTGCTTCCGTCAAAATACCAGCCTCTTTCAACGCACCCAATTCTTTCAATGCAGAGAAGATACTCTCACGAGTTTCAGCGACAGGTTGTTGCTGTTGAACTTGTTGATTTTGCTGCTGCATTTGCTGTTGTTGCATTTGTTGCTGCTGCATCATTTGATTAGCCATGCCCATTCCGACACCTAGACCAATACCTTCACTTGCACCGCCACCAGGATTTTCAGCTGCTTTTTCAATAGCATTTGCTTGCTGAAATTGTTGAAACTTATTCATGTTATCGACCATATTCATATTGGTCATTTTATCATAAAATGCTTCAACTTCTTTCGGTAATGAAGTACTTGTAATTTGGAATTTAGTCAATTCGATACCAAATGGATCTAAATCTGCCTGTAATAATGGCGCAATTTTATCACCCAACTCAGAGTAATTAGACACCATATCCAATACAGAAACACCAGCTTCTCCAATTGATTCCGCAAATTTAGGAGACACAATATCTCTTAATCTATCCTCAATTTCGTGAACTTTCAATACAGAAGAAGTACCACCAAACTCAGTAAAGAACTTTTTAGGGTCTTTTATTTTTATAAAATAAGTACCAAAAGCTTTTACACGAACTTGCTTGAATTCAGGGTCACGAAGAATGATAGGATTAGGTGTTCCCCATTTTAAGCCCATAAAAGTACGAGTACTCAAAAAGTAAACATCCGCCTTAAAAGGAGAGTCAAACCCATGTTTCCAAGACTTCAAAGTTGTCATAATCGGCATATTATCCGTAATCAACTTGTGTCTTCCTGGCTCATAGACATCACCAAATTGCCCTTCATCTAAGAAAAGTGCCGTTTGTGACTCGCGTACAGTTAACTGAGCACCATATTTAATGTTAGCATCCTTATCTGGAAACTTCCACATTACGGTGTCTTTATCCTGTTCGACCCAGTCGATGACTTCTATAAATTCTCCTTTGAAAAAGTCAAATAATCCCATGTTATATTTTATGTTTTAAAAATTTTCTAATGAATAATAAAAAAGAGTGTTCTATTGACATAGACGCTTATTCTAAAAATAAGTAACGCCTCTTTTATATATAAACCTAAACATACATATTTTATTAAATTTTACCCAAATTTTAACGACAAAAAAAATGATTGTTCGGACAAAACCCTAAAAAATATGGATTTGAGATTGATAGCACCGTGTAAATTAAGTTTTTTTAACTACCGTAGCAGGATGAGCTGTATCGCCCGACTATTAAGTTTTTGTTAGTCGGGCGACGAGGCTCGTCGCGCTACGGTGCTAAAACTAATCCCGCAAACTAAATCGAATTGGTACATTATAAGTAACAGGGAATTGTTCACTATCACCAGTATCAGGATATTGCCATTGATGTTCTGTAAAAAGCAACTTTGCCAATCGAACAGCTTCTTGCTCACAATTGCCGCCGATTTTATTCAAAGCCCTAAAGTTCTCACCTTGACCAAGACTATTCACTTGAAAAGATACAAATACTAAACCTTCAATACCCGCATTTCTAGCTGCAACAGGATATTTTAAATTCAAAGCAATTGTCTGTTCAATAGTTCTTTTATTACAGCTATTTCGGTTTTCTAAATCAATAGACCCATCAGATTTTAATAAATTACAACAAGAATCAATACAAGGACTAATCGTCACAACATCACTTTGACCAAATAAGGTCATTTGAAAGCCAATAAGAAAAAATACTAAATTCATTAATTTGTACATGATAAAATGTTTTTTGTTAAAAAAAAACGTTTAATCATATCCAAGCAAACGAAAAGAATTAAAGAAATGATTGGAACTTAATGAACTTTCATCTGCGCCACTAACTACACTTAACAAATAATAACGATTCTCTGCCAAAAATGCTTGACTTTTGATGTACATCGTATTTTCTGCATAATTAATGCGCCATTGTTTTCCTTTGAAGCTATGAACAGCAATGTCATTTTCATAAATAATTGCTCCTCCCATGCTTTCGGCTGCCGCTTGAATGCTCTGGTTCAAAAAAGTGTCTATTACTTCCGTAGAATCAGAATGCATTGTATTGACAGGAAAATCATAAAAAGTTATTGTAAAAATCGTCTCTCCAGCTTTTGGTTCTTTCGGATACACCAAACTATGAATAGAGATGTCTCCAATACCTGTTTTGGCGTGTGTAACGACTTCTTTAAAAATTCCTTTAGTCATTATTTTGAAACCTCCTTCAGGTGAGCGATACGGCAGCCATTCTTCTTGTGCGCTTGACCAAAGCGGTAAACTCATCAATATTAAAATTAATATTCTCATAAAAATTATTACTTTTTAATCCTACTAACGAAAGTAGCTAGTATATTCGCTTGCTTTTTTATTCTTTTTTTTTAAAAAAATACAAATGAACTATCAAGGAATTTTAAACGAAATAGAAAAAGAAATTGACCTTAAGAATTTTGATGGCAAAGTTGCATCTTACATTCCCGAATTGGCAAAAGTTAATGGCGAAAAATTTGGAATGCATTTATATACTCTAAAAAATGGACACTATTCATTTGGCGACAGTAACGAGAAATTTTCTATTCAGAGTATATCCAAAGTGTTATCGTTGGCATTAGCTTTTGATTTGGTTGGTAATGAACTTTGGGATAGAATTGATGTAGAACCGTCTGGTGATCCGTTCAATTCATTGGCGCAATTGGAATACGAAAATGGTATTCCTCGAAATCCTTTGATTAATTCGGGTGCGTTGGTCATTAGTGATATATTGGTCACACATTTAAAAAATCCTAAGAAAGACTTTTTGGCTTTTGTTAGACAAATAACGAATAATCCAACTATCAACTATGATGACGCAGTGGCTAAGTCTGAAAAAAAATGGGGTTTTAGAAACGCAGCCTTAATTAACTTAATGAAGTCATTTGGTAATATAGAGAATAAGACGAAGAAAGTTTTAGATTTTTATTTCTATCAATGTTCGCTATCTATGACTTGTAAAGAACTAGCAGAAACATTTATGATATTTGCTAATCGAGGCGCAACTTTAGAAACAGGAGAACGAATCATCACGCCTAGCCGAACGAAACGTATCAATGCCATTATGCAAACTTGTGGTTTTTATGATGAAGCAGGAGAATTTACTTTTAGAGTTGGTTTACCTGGCAAAAGCGGAGTTGGCGGCGGAATTGTAGCGATTCACCCGAATGAGTATAGTGTTGCGGTTTGGGGACCAAAATTAAATCCTAAGGGAAATTCGGCAATTGGAATGACGGCTTTAGAATTATTAACGACCAAAACGGGCTATTCTATTTTTTAATAATTTTTTTTAAAAAAATAAAATAGCTAACTCTTTCATTATCAATGGAATCGCTTTTGAAGCTGTTTTTTTTATTAAAAAATGAGTTTTTTTTTGTGAAAAAGCTTGGCAAAATTGAAAAACCGTTTTATATTTGCAGTGGACGTACAGCTAGCTCCTGTTGAATCCCCCAGGTGTGAAAGCAAGCAAGGGTAGATGGTCGTAGCAGCTGGTACGTTCACTTTTTTTTTAAGAAGCACCAATTGGTGCTTTTTTTAGTTCTAGACACTTATTTCTGCTTGTTTTTTGTAAAAAATATTACTCAAAAAAATATTTCATTTTCCTATCAAGTTCAACCAAATCATTTTCTTTTCCTACATTTGCGACACAAACAGAATCCTATATTCTATTTGAAATTAATTAGTAATTACTTGAAAATATTTGAAGAAATAAAGTGATTATTTACTTCTTCACTTATCAAATAACTTAAAATTTTAGATTAATGAAATTTTTTATTGATACCGCAAACCTAGACCAAATCAAACAAGCGCGTGATTTGGGTGTATTAGACGGTGTAACGACCAATCCTTCATTAATGGCAAAAGAAGGTATTAGCGGTCAGGATAATATTTTGGAGCATTACTTGAAAATTTGCGAATTGGTAGATGGTGATGTGAGTGCGGAAGTGATTTCAACGGATTTTGAAGGAATGGTGAAAGAAGGTGAACTTTTGGCTCAAATTCATAAAAATATCGTTGTGAAAGTTCCTATGATTCAAGAAGGAGTTAAGGCAATTTCTCACTTTACAAGGCAAGGAATTCCAACGAATTGTACATTGGTTTTTTCTCCTGGTCAAGCAATTTTAGCAGCTAAAGCGGGTGCGAAATACCTTTCTCCATTTATCGGAAGAGTAGATGATATTACTTGGGATGGAATGGATTTAATCGAAAAAATCGTAGGAATTTATATGAATTATGGCTTCAATACGCAAATTTTGGCGGCATCGGTTCGTAATTCGTTGCACATAGTTAAATGTGCAGAATTGGGCGTTGATGTAGTTACTTGCCCTTTGAGTGCTATTACAGGCTTGGCTAAGCATCCTTTGACAGATATTGGTTTGGCTAAATTTTTGGCAGACCACAAGAAGTCAAACGGGTAGATTATTATTTACTTTTTTTGATAAAAAGTTAAAAAGGACGTTTAGTGAATTTTAAAAATTTACTAAACGTCTTTTTTATGTTAAAAAAAGAGGGAAAAGATAGATTATTTGGTTAAAATCTCTTTATAGACAACTTTTTACTTTTATTTGTTTTTTTTCGATAGTTTTGGAAACTTTTTCAAAATGTTGGTTTTTGAAAAATTCCGTAGTTATTAATTTATTCAAATAGGTTAATGAGATAAGTTCTCGTTTCTAGTCTCTGGTTTCTGCTCCGTTGGTTATGCTACCAATAGCAGAACAGAAACCAGAGACTAGAAACAAGTAACTATCAATATTTATTTAATTGAAATATTTTAGACTTTTTACGGTCTTTTTCAAGTAGCCAAAAAAAATTGAAATCAACCTAACCATTTTTATTATAATTTATGCAAACCTATCAAAGTGAAGTTGTTATTGTTGGTGGTGGAATAGCGGGAATTATAGCCGCTATTGAATTGCTAGATAGCAATAAGAAAGTGATTATCATAGACCGAGACACCAAAGAGAATTTTGGTGGATTAGCCAAATGGTCTTTCGGTGGAATGTTCTTTTGTAATTCAAAATTACAACAAAAACGAGGCATCAAAGATAGTATTGATTTGGCTACAAAGGATTGGTTTTCTTATGCAGAGTTTGATGAAAACGAACATTGGGGGCGCAAATGGGCGGAACAATATATCAATTACAGCACTCCTCATGGTTATAATTGGTTAATCAAAAATGGACTTACATTTTTTCCAGTAGTGAATTGGGCAGAGCGAGGTTTGAACGTTCGAGGTAATTCGGTGCCGAGGTTTCACATCGTTTGGGGAACTGGTTGGGGATTAACTCATCGAATGATTGAAATATTGAAAAACTTCAACTTAATTGATAGTAAAGATAAAGGTATTCTTACAGTTGTTATCAAAATAAGTTCATAAAAAAAGAGTTATTCACTTTTAAATGAACAACTCTT
>CAKZLT010000146.1 GCA_937127195.1 uncultured Saprospiraceae bacterium | reverse complement strand
AATACTTTTTGGAAAAATGATAGAAGTTCTTTTAGCATTTACATTTATACAATAATCATCCGTCATAACAATTTCGTTGTTTAAATTATAAAAGCAATGACCGCCCCAAGCTTCAATGTTTTTAATAAGAAAGGGAATTAAATGTTTAGGAATATCTTCTTTTCCTTTGTAAAGAACAAGGTATCTATTTGAAGTATAATACCAATTTATTTTAATCTGTTTAGGCTGACTTTTAAACGGTATATCATTAATGGTCAAAAAATGTTTTTTAATGCTTTTATCTTCTTGTATAAAAAGAATATCCTTAACATTCTCATGGTTTCTTAATTTTTGAAGGAGAACACTATTGAACCTTTTGAAAGGGGTTTTATTTTTCTTTTCAAGGTAAAAGGAAAAATTCTTTGGAGGCATAATATTGCTTGAAGTATTTTCGATATTTTTTGTTTTTATTTTTAAATTCAATGGTTCAAAAACTTTATTAGCATATTCTTGAATTTCAATTTTTTTAGAAAAAGGGATTGGTTTTAAAACAACTAATAGAACATCTGTCCTTTCTTTTGTTTTATATTTGTGTTTTCGTTGATTATATAGTTTAGAGATTTTATTCTTTTTAATTAATTGTATATCAATTTTCTTAGGTGAAACGGCATCGTACCAAGGACGACCTTTTGACGCATATTTTTCATGAAATACTTCAACCGTCTGATAATTACTAGGGATATTGTCAAAGTAATACACTTTCTTTTTTTTATCATACTTAGCAGTTATTTGAATATCTGTATCTAAGGCAGTCAATACGACTTTTGCTTTTTTAATAGGCTTATTCCTTTTATTAGTTACTTTTATTATCAATACTGGTTCAGTAATTTTTGATATTCCCTTATTGTGAGTATATCCACTAAAAAAAAATATGCTGATTAAAGACAAATGAATATAGGATTGACTTAGTGATAACATATAAGTATGTTTTAGGGAGTAGGAAATAAATAATGTACCCGATATAGCGACTTTATTTTTCTTTTTAAGAACTTCTTCATGAGGCTTGACCGAATAAATATAGAAAATTGGTGCATCCCGAAGCCTCGGGACGGAGCTATTTTTTATGCTTTTTAAAATGGAAAAGAAAAAGCTAGATTGGGTACATTATTTTTTTCCTACTCCCTTATCTGGTTTCTGCTATCGATTTTAGTTAAATAGCAGCATTAGAAGTTCCTTCATAATAGAGCTGCTAGTTTCAGAGTTAAGCGCAGCGTCTCTGAAACTAGGAGTTATTTTTTTGAATAATGCTGGTAACCTATTTTTATAATAAAACACTCAAACTCACCATTGTATGCTGTAACCAACTTACCATTGAAGTAAAAGTACTTGTAATTCCAGTTGATTGTTGAGTAACCGTGTAGCTATTATTAATCAAATTTTTGTCTAAAGGAATTTTGAAATTGGGGTCAATCTCTACCGAAACGATTTGGCGAGAGCCTTCATACTTGGCATTGTACGTTCTTGATTTTCCATCCCAACTGGTTAATTCAACGTCTCCATTATCGAATGTAACAGCGACTTCTTGCGGTATGATAAACTCACCTAATCGATATAAAGTAAATTGGGACTCATAATTGATTTCTCCTAAATCTTCAGTTGGAGTTAAAGCGTTTTCTGTATTCTTAAAAAAACCTAAAGAAGCTTCAACTCGTTTATTTTCAATAGAATGAACGGCATAATCACAAACGGCTGTCCCAAAAATAGCTTCCTTTAGAAAATACTGAATGTAGTTTGCAAAGCTTTTATTGAAGTGTTTTGGAATGACTTCATTGACAATATCGATGAAATCCTGTCGTCCAGGATGTTTGAATTTCCATCTTGAAAAATAAGCCTGAATGATTTCTTGCATTACTTTTTCTCCGACTAGACCTTCTAGTGTTTGCAACCAGATAGCTGTTTTTCCATAGACAATTTGCGAAAAATTTTCAGGATTAATCATCCAACCCAAATCACTAACTGCGTTTGATTTGATATTATTTCCAGCCAAAAAACGACCACGTCTTAACGCACTCGAAAGAATATGAATATTCCAATAATCCAAACTCACTACACCATCAGGATAGTACTTATCCATAATTTTTGCTTCAAAAAAAGCGGTAAATCCTTCATCCATCCATGGTTCTTCTTGTTCATTGGTGGCGAGCATTTGCATAAAATACTGGTGGGTAAGTTCATGAATAGTTAGCGTTTCGGTGGTGCGAATACCCATTGGAAAGCCGCTCATGGTCGGTGCGGTAATCAATGTAGGATATTCCATTGCACCAGCAGCTAAGCCATAAAAAGGCGGACTTACAATCGTTAAAGTCGGATAAGGATATTTTTCAATATAGCTTTCAAAGAACTCCAAAGCGTGTCCTGCTGCATCTAGGAAGCGATTTTGATAATGTTCGTGTTCTGGTCGAATGAGTAAACGAATAGTTACACCTTTCCATTTTTTGATGACTTCTACAAAGTCAGGATTGGCTGACCAAGTAAAATCAATCACGTCTTCCGCCAAATAAGTATGAACCGTTCTATTGTCTTTTTCTTCTTTTTTTAATAAAAAACCACTTGCCCCAACGGTATAGTTGGAAGGAACATCCAAAGCAATTTTGTAAACGCCAAACTCTCCAAAATACTCTGTACTTGGATGATATTGGTGACAATTCCACGCGCCTTCAATAGCAAAACGACTTCCTGCGGGTTCATAAACACCTAGCTTAGGATACCATTGCGCCATAAAATAAAAGTCTTTGTTGTAGCCCGTTCTGATGAAAAGTTTTGGAATTTGAGATTGCCATTGCATTTCTAGTTGATAAGTTGCTCGCGGTAATATTGGCGTTTTTAATTGAACTTCTAGGACTGTATGGTCATTTTTATTACCATCATCATACTGGACATATTTTGAGTTTTGAGTTAAATCATTGCCGTTTTTGTCTTGAATATTGGTGACTTTTATCCAGCCCCAGACACCATTATCTATATCAGATTGTGGTTTTGAAATAGGAATACGAGACGCACTTGTATTGAAAGTTGATTTGTTATTTTTAAAAGCATTATAATATAAATGAAAAGGCATCGTCCAAATCGTATCATCCGACGGATTGATGAAAGTGACGGTTTGCGTTGCTTTGACTTGATGTTTTTTGGTGTCTAGTTTTATTTGCATCTCATAACTAGAGTTTCGGGCAGAAAGTGCTTCAGGGAATGGTTGGAATTGCGCATAAGATAGCCACGGAATAGCTATTAGAAGTACCGTTTTTAGTGTTTTTTTTATAAAAAAAGAAAGAAAGAAGTCCTTAGTTACATTCACTGTTGCGTTGGTTATGTTTTGAAAATGAATAATTAAAGATAAGCAAAAAGCTGAAAAAATAATTTTATTTATAGTAGAGTATAAGGGAGTAGGCAATAAATAAACTACCACAAAAGTAGGTTGTTTTTTATAAAAAAATGAAACACCATGCAACGTAAATGTACTTTTTTACATCTAATAAATAAACACGCTAACTACTACTAATTATAATTAATAACATTTTGAATACTAAATATACTAGTATTTGACAATTAATTAATATTTCGCATGATTGCACTTAGTTTTATATACGTTGTATTTATGTCTCATTTGTCTTACATTTTGTTTGAACAAAAGGAAGACTTTTATAAGGATAAAAATTTTTGGTTGTTACTATTAGGTTTAGGTTTTTCAATCTACATCACTATAATACTACTTAAAGGTGGTTTTTAAGTATTAGCATACAGCAAAAAAAGAGCTACTATATTTAAGTATAGTAGCTCTTTTTTTTTGTACTTTATAGATTTTCAGGCTTAGAAGAGTTGCTTTCTTATAAAAAATGTTGTTTCCTCTGGCAGAAACAACATTTTTTATTTTTTGAAATAGAACATTCAATTACGCCAGACTTACCGAAAATGGCTTATCTAGAGGTAATGCTCCACAATCAGCAATGACGACATCAGACTTCGGTCTATCATTTCGGTTAGTTTCTAATTTTTCAATTTTAGTGACTAACTCCATTCCTTCCAATACTTTACCAAATACAACATGCCTTCCGTCTAGCCATGGTGTCTGAATTGTTGTAATGAAAAATTGAGAACCATTTGTATCTTTACCTGCATTTGCCATAGATAACCAGCCTGCGCCATAATGATTCAGTACAAAATTTTCATCTGGAAAACGGTCTCCATAGATAGATTTACCACCTGTACCATTGTGATTTGTGAAGTCGCCAGCTTGCAACATAAACTCATTAATCACCCTATGAAATCCACTAGCTTTGTAACCGAAGCCCTTCTCGCCTGTGCATAATTGATAAAAATTCTCTACTGTTTTTGGTACTGTTTCTCCAAATAGTCCTATTTCGATGCGCCCTGAGGCTTTTCCGCCTATTGTAATATCTAAATAAACCTTTTTAGTTACCAAGGTCAAATTATCTACACTCATTTCTATTATTTTTTATTATTCTTATTTTTACAATAAAGTGCAAAGAAAGGCAATTATTAGAGAAAAGAAAAGGGGCTGTTATTGCTTTTTTTAGAAAAAAAATGATGCAAGAAATTCATCTTGCATCATTTTTTCTTAAAAAGAGATATTTGAGTTACCTCAAGCCTCCAACTTCAACGCCTATTACATTTGACCATGATGCAATTGTCATCATTTGCTCTTCATTTATATTAATCATATACTTAGTGCTTGTTTCTTGAAAAATCTCTGACATTTTCGTAATTCCTAGAGCTTCAAGTTCATCTTTCAAGTCAGATTTCTGTACGCTTTGAGCTACGACAACATTAATTTTCATTGCCTTTTTTTCTTCCACCATTTTCTTTAATCCTTTTTCTATTTTCATAGAAGCGGATAAAGGTAAGATAGCCCTCACATTAAATTTTTTAATTGTGCGTTTTTTAATTTTTTTAGGAAAAGAAGCAATAAAAGTATGCTTAGTAATTGACTTGATTAAAGTAATATCTTGGCGCATATCGTACTGCTCATTTTTACTTGGAGCATCTTTAAACTGCAAGACAACAAAATATTTACCCTCAGATAAATTGTTCTTGAAATCAGATTTTTTCTTAAAAAAGTCTTTAAAATTTTCTTCTGGAAAAAATTCCTTATCTCCTAAAGTAAATTTGTAGTCTTTTTCCGAACTGACTTCGGTAGGCACAGCAATCTTACAGCCTATTAATAATAGAGCTATAATTGTAATATTAAAATAATTCATGACAGTGATATAAATAATATTTATGATAAAAATTTGTCCAATGTAGTTGAATTCAAATTGTATCAAAAGTAGGTTATGATATTGTTTTCTTTGTCTATAATTGTAAGCGTCATTTCTAATATAAAGGAGCAGAAAATAGAATAGTTTCTAAAGACCATGTATTCTGTGTCAGTCACAAAATATCTCCTTTGTAGGGATAAAAAAAGACATTAAAAATAATGTCTTTAACCTTTTAATATTTCCTATAAATATACATTCAAAAAGAAGAAGAAACAAGTCACAGTATATAAAAGAGCATCATTGAATAACCAATGACACTCTTTTGTATATAATTCAATTATTAAGCCAATTACTATCTGATTAAAGCTTTTCTATTTATATATTTTTCTTCCCTTATGATAAATATTTTCCAACAATAGGCATTCTTCGTCCCATTCCAAATGCTTTTCTTGATACTCGAAGTGTTGGAGCTGTTTGATGTCTTTTAAATTCATTGATATTTACCAATCTCTAAATTCGCTTAACCAAAGCAGCTTCAAAACCCATTGCTATCAACTCTTTTGGACCTTGACGCTTTTCAATATATTGGTATAATACTTTATCTAAAATATCATAATCAGGCAAGCTGTCTGAGTCTTTTTGGTCAGGTCGCAACTCTGCCGAAGGTGGTTTGTTAATTGTATTCCATGGAATAACCTCCTCTTCCCTATTCATATAACGTGCTAATTCAAACACTTCCATTTTATACAAATCACCGATTACAGACAAGCCGCCACACATATCGCCATAAAGCGTCCCGTAACCAACGGCAGCTTCACTTTTATTAGAAGTATTCAAAACTATATTTCCGAATTTATTAGACATTGCCATCAAAATCATTCCGCGAGAACGTGCCTGTAAGTTTTCTTCTGCAATATTAAATGGCAGTCCTTCGAACTGTGGTGCAAGCGTTTCGCTATACGCATCATAAACTTTCTTAATAGCAATTATATCATATTGAATGCCTAGTTTTTCTGCCAATTGTCGCGCATCATCTACGGAGTGTCCAGACGAATATTGAGAAGGCATTAACACTACTCTAACGTTTTCTTTACCCAAAGCTTTGACTGCCAACACGCAAGTAACTGCCGAGTCAATACCGCCAGAAAGCCCCAATATTGCCTTTTTGAAGCCTAATTTGCCAAAGTAATCTTTTAAACCTGTAATGAGGGCATCTTCAATTAAAGGCATTTTTTCTTTGGATTGCTCTCCTTTTTTGCCGTGTTTACCTCCCATTACATCCGCCAAATCGTAAGTTTTGACACTTTCTTCAAAATATGCTAACTCTTCATAGACTTCGCCATCTTGAGCCACAACCAACGAACCTCCATCAAATATCAATTCCGTTTGTGCGCCAGAATGATTGACATAAAACATCGGAATCCCGTATCGTTTTACATTTTCTTGCACGATGTGAATCCGCGTTTTCGCTTGTTCGTAATGAAAAGGTGATGCCGATAAATTGAGGATGAAATCAGGCTTTTGCGGCATCATTTCGTCCATTGGGCAAATCGTGTAAAGTGGGTTTTCATTTCCAATATTCCAAATATCTTCACAAACCGTTAGGGCGATGCGATGACCTTTGTATTCTACGATTTTGAATTCTTTGGCAGGTTCAAAGTAACGATACTCGTCAAAAACATCATAAGTTGGCAAAAGTGCCTTATCTGCTCGATGCAATATTTTTCCATCTGCAAGAAAATAAGCTGAATTGAATAAGTCTTTTCCTTCTATCACAGGATTGCGGGCAGGTGCGCCGATAACGATTGCTATATCTTGAGCAGCTTCCGCAATTCGTTGTACAGTTGCTTCTGATTCTTTTATAAAATCATCAAATTCCAAAAAATCCCTTGGCGGATAACCGCAAATACTCAACTCACTAAAAACAACTATATCTGCGCCTTCTGATTTGGCGGTAGCAACGGCTTCTAATATTTTGGCAGCATTTCCTTCAAAATTTCCAATATGATAATTGAGCTGCGCGATAGTTATTTTCATCTGTTTATTTTTTAGTTCTTTGTTTCAAAGATTTATCAAACTAATAAAAATGGCTTTTATTAGACGGGCGACAAAGCTCGTCGCACTGTATATGTACAAATATACAGTTACTTAACTTAAAAATCAAGCTAAGTGTTTTGTTTTCTATTTTTTTATAAAAAAACCTTACAAAAATCACAAAAGACATTGCGATTGCAATGCCTTTTGTATCATTTATTTTTGAAGCTAAAAGTTCTTCTTCTTAAAATACAACACCAATTCGGATAGTGATACTTTGAGTAGTTGCTTTTGAATCTTCTTCTGTATTACTAGCACCAGCAGCACCAAATATTACACCATCTCTTACGACATCAGTCAAAGTAGAATTGTAATAAACTCCACCAACTAAAGAAAGGTTTTCACTAATACTGTACTCTACTCCTGCTCCTAATCCCCATCTAAAAGCAATTGGAACAATATCATCACTAATGTTTTCATTTTCAGAAACTACATTTCCACCAGAAATATCACCTCGACCTTGCGTATTGAAAGCCAATGTGAACATTGGTAATTCTGCAAAATAACGCAAGTAACCAAACTCATTAGTTCTCAAACGAATAGAAAAAGGAATTTCGATGTACTGCGCTTTAAATTTAATTGTACTACCTGTACTAATAGAATCTAGTTGTGTTACAGTAGGTGTTGTTGCTCTATCTTCTGCTGCCTTTTCCAAAAAGTTACCAGCATAATCATACTTCAAACCACCACCTTGATTCAATAAAAGTGATATACCCGAAACCAATGAGTAATTCTCAGAGAAATAATATTGTCCTGTAATCCCCAGATTAAATCCAGCAACCGTTCCATCTGAAGTGATATTATTATTGTTGGTTGTCATCCATGAGAAAGTCGGACTTGCTTGAATTCCTAATTTTAGGTTACTCACTTGAGCTTGTGCAGACCATGCTAATGTTATAAAAAGGCAAAATGTTAAAATCTTTTTCATCATTATTATATTTTATACTTATGGAATTTGGGGCTTTTATTTTTATAAAAAGATAAAAGACCCTAGATTTTTAATTATTTTGAGGTAATTGAATTCAATATACCAACAAGATGCTATAAAAGTTAGAGAATGAAAAGTATTTTTATTAAAATTTTTATACAAAAATTTACGTTTGTAAAATCGCATTCATTATTCTCTATGACTATACAAATGTACTAAAGTCACTCGTCAATTTTTAAGAAAAGAATAAAACAAAACGTCTATACCTTATGATAATTTTAAAAAAAATGCTCTTTTTCACTCTAATTGCTTTTGCATTTGCTGCTTGTAATAATAATCCATGCAAACCTGCTCCCGATGTATCAGAAATTGAAAGTAATGTTCAACTGAATAGGTTTGACCAAGACTTGTTTGAACTCAGCACCCAAAATCCTGACACTGTTGCTTTGGCTGCTTTGCGCGAAAAATATCCAAATTTTGCAGATTTTTATTTTGAATTATTAGGTTTCAAAAACCCTGGAGAACCTGATGATAGTTTATTAAATCGACTACAAGGCTTTGCTAGTTACCCACAAGTCAAGGCAACTTACGACACCGTCCAGACTGTTTATGGTGACATTTCGGATATTGAAGCTGATTTATCTGAAGCGTTCAAATACTTTAAGCATTATTTTCCAGAGCGAGAATTGCCCAAATTGATTACAATGTATAGTGAATTTTCTTACGGAATCATGATTCCTCCTTATGGAAACAACTGCGTCGTGAGTTTAGAAGCTTTTTTTGGAGCTGATTACGATTTGTATTATTCGCCACAAATCAACCTGCCAAGGTATATTACGCGCACACTAAATCGCGATCATATTGCTTCAAAAATCCTTTATGCTACGATTGAAGATATGGTTGAAGATAGTGCTGCCGCTGCTACTAATCTATTAGATTATATGATTTTGAATGGAAAAAAGCTATTCATTTTGGATAAATTGATGCCTTGTACGCACGATTCTTTGAAACTCGGATACTCCGCCACACAAACCGAATGGGTGAAAAATAACGAGTTTGAAATGTGGAAAGAGGTGCTTTCGAGTAAGTTATATAATATTGATTATAAAGCGTTTCAGAAGTATGTCAGCTTGAGTCCTAACTCGCCAGACATGCCAGCAGAAGCTCCTGGTAATACTGGAAGTTATATTGGTTTCAAAATCGTAGAGGCATTTATGAAACGTAACCCAAATTATAGTTTTGAGCAATTAATAGCATTACAAGATTCTAAGCAAATTTTGGTACAATCGAAGTATAAACCAAGATAATCTAATTGAAAATTTAGTATATTGGTAATAGAAATAACTTTTGAATAGCAACATTAACCAAAGTAATCAATGGAAAATATAGACGCGGTAAGATTAAATTTTGTGGCGGATAGTTTGGATATTATGAACTTGACGCTAAGTTTTATCATGTTTGGAGTGGCTTTAGACTTGCAACTAGAGGACTTCAAGCGGCTCTATACTATTCCAAAATTGATGTTGGTTGGTCTGGCGAGTCAGCTATTTTTCTTGCCTTTGGTTACTTTAGGTTTGGTTTATTTAATCAACCCTATTCCTAGTTTTGCTCTTGGAATGTTCATTTTGGCAGCTTGTCCAGGCGGTAATGTTTCCAATTTTATGAGTTCGCTCGCCAAAGGAAATGTCGCGCTTTCGGTAAGTTTGACGGCATTCGTAACCGTTAGTTCAATTGTGGTGATGCCTTTCAATTTTCAATTTTGGTCAAGTTTATATCCACCGAGTGCCGAACTTTTGAGAGCAGTTCATTTGGATTATATGGAAGTTGGACAAACCATTTTGTTTATTTTGGGTGTTCCGATTGTATTGGGAATGTTGTTTGCACGCCAATTCCCTAAAACGACCGAAAAGATAAAAAAGCCTTTAAAAATCATTTCTGTTTTGACTTTTGCTTCTTATGTCGGAATTGCATTTGTTAGTAATTTTGATTACTTCTTACAATATGTTCAATATGTTGTTTTGATTGTATTTTTACATAATACAGGTGCTATTTTGACAGGATACTCGCTTTCTAGCTTGTTTGGAATCAAAGGCGGTGACCGTCGAACTATCTCTATCGAAACGGGCATTCAAAATTCAGGAATTGCTTTAATTCTAATTTTTAATTTCTTTGATGGACTTGGCGGAATGGCATTAGTTGCTGGCTGGTGGAGCGTTTGGCATTTGACTGCGGGACTTGGTTTGTCAACCTTTTGGTCTTATCGAACTCCTGCATCCACAAAAAAAGAGTCTATCGAAGGATAGACTCTTTACTGTTTTTTGTTTTTTGTTTTTTGTTTTTTGTTTTTAGCCAATAATCCATTTATGGAATTATTTAACTGATGTTACGCAAAAGTGCTTTTGTTAGTAGCATCAGCTAATATTTTATATCTTTCAGAATTGCCCCTGGAAACCTCGCCCCTTTCCAATTTGCACCTCTAAAATCTGCTCCTGTCAAATCACAATTTTCAAAATCAACACCTTTCAGATTGGCATTCATAAAGCTAACTTGACGAAGATTTGCTCGCGAAAAATCAGCATATTCCAGATTAGCGTCTGCAAAAATAGCATTCTCAAATGTTGCATCAACCATTAAAGAATAACTCAAATCGGACTCACTAAAGTCTTGTCCTTTGGCATACATTCCACAAAAATTACAAAACGGCAATAACAATTTGACCGTATCCAAAGCTGGGGCAGCTAACCGTTTTTGCTCAAAACTAGCTTGTTCTCCTTTGTCTGATTGAGCGTTTGTATAAACTCCAAATGCCAATCCTTGACCAGGTAAATGAAAGGTTTTCCATTTTCCGCCCGCACCGCCTGTACTCAAAAAATGATGATGTTTTTGAATAATTATATCTAACTCTTCCTGCGAAGGTGGAGTTTTTTTGGATGCTTTATTCTGAATAAAAAGTGTATTTATATTCGTTGAATTTGCTCCTTTTTGATTCGATTTCTCAAAAAAATGATATATAGCTTCTTGGTTTAAATTGCCTAAATCTTGGGATTTCCAGTAAGTGTGATTAATTACCGCAGGAGAAAGACTTCCTAAAAATTGCTCTCTATATTTAATTAATCCTTTGGATTCTATGATAAAGTTAAGGTAAGTTTCA
>CAKZLT010000145.1 GCA_937127195.1 uncultured Saprospiraceae bacterium | reverse complement strand
CCACGCTCGATACGTCCAGTTGCAACTGTACCACGACCTGTGATAGAGAATACATCTTCGATAGGCATCAAGAAAGGTAAGTCAATTAAACGTTCTGGCTCAGGAATGTGCTCATCACAAGCAGCCATTAAATCCAAAATTTGCTTTTCAGCTTCAGGATCATCTTGAAGTGCTTTCAAAGCAGACCCCATAAGGATTGGAGAACTATTAAATTCGTAAGCTTCAAGAATTTCACCTACTTCCATTTCTACCAACTCAAGCATTTCTTCGTCATCAACGATATCTACTTTATTGATAAAAACAACAATCTGAGGAACACCAACTTGGCGAGCCAAAAGAATGTGTTCACGAGTTTGTGGCATAGGACCATCAGTACCCGCTACAACCAAAATTGCACCATCCATTTGAGCTGCACCCGTAACCATGTTTTTCACATAATCGGCGTGACCTGGACAATCTACGTGAGCGTAGTGACGGTTATCCGTTTCATACTCTACGTGTGCTGTATTAATAGTGATACCACGTTCCTTTTCTTCAGGAGCTGCATCAATAGAATCGTAATCTTTTTTCTCTGCGAAACCTTTCTTTGATAAAGTGTAAGTAATCGCCGCAGTCAAAGTTGTTTTACCGTGGTCAACGTGACCAATGGTACCAATATTAAGGTGCGGTTTATTCCTTTCAAAAGTTGCCTTAGCCATCGGATGTCTAAATTTAAGAAGTGAAAATAATTATTAGCAATAAAAAAAATGAAATCTATAACTATTCGAGCCAATGACGGGATTTGAACCCGTGACCTCTTCCTTACCAAGGAAACGCTCTACCCCTGAGCTACATCGGCAACGGATTATTATTGGCTTCTTGTACGAAAAGTGAATGGATAAAATTAAATTGATTGCTACAATATAATTTACCTATTCACTGTACAACAAAAAAGGGGATAAATCCCCTCTTGATTGAGCGGGCGATGAGACTCGAACCCACGACCCTCAGCTTGGAAGGCTGATGCTCTACCAACTGAGCTACGCCCGCTTAATACATTAATTATGTAAACATAATTTTTGCGTGGGGGTGATAGGAATCGAACCTATTCAGACGAATCACTGGATTTACAGTCCAGCCCGGCTCTCCAACTCCGGCGCACCCCCATTAAACTTTATATTTTTTTTCAATAACACTTTACTAGGAAAGTATTAGAGCCGAAAGAGGGACTCGAACCCACGACCTGCTGATTACAAATCAGCTGCTCTAGCCAACTGAGCTATTCCGGCTTACTATTTTCTTTAACTACTTTTTACAAAAGCGATGCAAAGATAAAAACTTTATTTGAAAATCAAAACTTTTTTTGATTTATTATTTCTTTCTTTTTTATTAACCCCTTCCTTAAAAGGGCGGTGCAAAAGTAAAATAAAGATTTTGATTACGCAAGTCTTTTGACCTTTTTTTTGCTTTTTTTTAAAAAAAAATAAAGCCTACGGTTGTATAACCATAGGCTTCTTTACAAAAGTTACTGAGAATGAGTTTTTTATGATTTTTGTAGCAAAAAAAATATTTTAATTTTTAATTAAAAATTAATGGCTACTAACCTTTCCCTTGTACTTAATTAATTGTTTTCTTAATGCTTCAACCACTTGATCCAATGAAATTTCAAATTTTTTGCTTGTTCCTTTAGCTACTAATTGTTCTTTTGGTACTTTTAATTTTATCTCAACTATCTTATCTTGTATTTTTCCATTATTCTCTAATTTTAGATATACGGTAGCATCAAGTATTTGGTCGTAAAAATTTTCCAACTTATTCAATCTCTCTTCTATAAGAGCTAATAATCTTTCGTCGGCTGTAAAATGAATTGATTGCGTCTCTATCTTCATAAATAAGCATTTAATTAGTTAAATAATATTATTTTATAAATGTAGAATAGTCTTTTGTCATTTCTGAAGACCTTAACTATTCTAATCTAATTTATTTGTCTAAATATTTCACTCTCCCTTTGGATGAGCTTTTTTATATACTTCTTTTAGCTTCTTAAGCGAATTATGGGTATAAACCTGTGTAGCTGCCAAACTAGTGTGTCCCAAAATATCCTGTATCGCTTTAAGGTCGCCTCCATTCGCTAGAACGTGTGTCGCAAATGAATGCCTAAGTGCATGCGGACCTTTCTGTTCTGATGTGGTTACTAAGGATAAATACTTTTTGACAATATTATACACTGCTTTCGGATATAAATTTCCACCTTTTTTAGTCAAAAATAACTGACCAGAATCGATTTCAAAGTTGAGCGTTCTGACTTCTATATAATTTGATATATTTTTTAGTAAATCATCACTAATAGGGATTAAGCGTTCTTTATTCCCTTTTCCTGTTACTTTTATTGTTTTATTACTAGAATGAATGTTTTCTACCTGCAAACCAAGTAATTCTGACTTCCTCATACCTGTACTATATAGTAATTCAAGTATCAATCTATCTCGAATTCCTTCATAATCATCGGGGAAACTCACTTCTTCAAAAAGTCTAGCCAGCCTTTGCTCATTTATATAATGAGGCTGCCGTTTGTTCTTCTTAGGTAGAATAACATCCGATGCAGGGTTATTTTTTAAATAACCTTGTTTTTGTGAAAATTTATAGAATGATTTTAATGTAGAAATTTTTCTATGAATAGTCTTAGCTTCATTTTTACTGCTAATTAATTTAACTATCCATGCTCTAATATAATGATGATTGACCGCTAGAAAATTATCCGTGTCATATTGCAGGGAGAGAAATGTTTGAAATTGCTCCAAGTCTTTTTTGTAGGATTGTATAGTATGCTTTGAATACTTTTTTTCATATTTAATATAATTAATAAATGATTGTATTGTCATTTACTTAATGATTCTTTTTGGTGATTTAGCCATTTATAATAGCTTTTATATTAATCTAAAGTTAAACAACTTTAAGTTAATAATCAAGTTTTGAGGCCTAAAAAAAGAAAAAACTTCCTGCAAATAATTTCTCATCCACAGGAAGTTTTTTTTATTAAAAATTATTCAAAAAATGATTATACCTTTACAATGCATAATCATTTGATAATCACAATTTTAAAAAATTTAATTTTAGTTTTTAACAAAAACTAAAAACTCTTAACCATTTTCAAGTCAAAAATCAAAATAAAAAATATAGTTTCTTTTCTTTAAAATGGTAGGTCATCGTTACCACCAAAGCTTGGTGGAGCATCTGCTGCTGATGGAAAATCATCGCCAGCACTTGCAGGAGGAGGCGTCTGTGCTGCTGCTTGCGCTTGTGCTGCTCCTTCTACTTTCCAGCTTTGAAGATTCGTAAAATAACTTGTAGTTCCATCTCTTCCTGTCCATGCCCTTCCTTTCAAGTCGAAGTAAACTTTCACTTCTTGACCTTCATTAAAAGCATCAATTACACTACATCTATCCTGTACTATCTGAAATTTGATTAGTTCTGAATATGCTCCATTTTCAGTTTCTAATACAAACTCTCTCTTTTTGAAGCGATCACTTACTTGAACAGTGTCAAATTTCTTATACAACTTCCCTGTAATTTCAAAACTCATATCTTCCTAAAATTTCAATATTATAATTATTTAAGAGCCAAATTTAACCAAAAAAATTATAATTATTATTTCTAAGCGAAGAAAAATAAATAAGTTGCACCATTATACAACTTTATTTTTTTATTTAAAAGCACTTAAAAAATTAAGCATAGCA
>CAKZLT010000144.1 GCA_937127195.1 uncultured Saprospiraceae bacterium | reverse complement strand
TTCCACAGATTTTTGATGCTAATGATAAATTGAATGCCTTGAGAGCCGACAAAATCGGTGATGAATTCAAGGTGCAATATATTATTAAAGGGAGTGGACATGAATATCAGCGTATCAATGAGTTGAAAAAAACAGGCGCGTCATTTATTGTTCCTATCAATTTTCCTGCGGCTTATGATGTCGAAGACCCTTACGATGCCGTTTTGACGGACTTAGATGCGATGTTGCACTGGGAATTGGCTTCTTCTAATGCTGGAAAATTGTCGGAAGCAGGTATCGAATTTGCAATTACAATGCAAGGTACGAAGTCAAAAGACTTCCTTTCTAATCTTCGCAAAGCCGTAAAAGATGGTTTGTCAGAGACAGCAGCTTTGAAAGCATTGACGGCTACTCCAGCTAAAATGTCGGGCGTAAGCTCAAAAGTTGGTGCATTGAAAGGAGGAATGGTTGCTAATTTTATAATTACTTCGGATAATATTTTTGGTAAAAAAGCCAAAATTCACCACAACTGGGTACAAGGAAAAGGCTATATTTTAAAGAAATTAGACCAAAATGACATTCGCGGGTCTTATAGTTTAAACCTAGACGGAAAGACTTATACTTTAGATATTGAAGGTAAAACGGCGGCTTCCGTAAAAGCATTTATACCAATAACCGACTCTACGAAAGTAGCAGTGAAACACAAGTTGGAAGGAAATGCGATTACAATGTCTTTCAATTTGGCAGGTGAAAAAGGTAAAGTGACAACGCTTTCTGGTTCTGCAAAAGGGAAATCTTGGACTGGTAACGGGACAACTCCTGGAGGTAATTGGTTCGATTGGTCAGCTACCAAAACAAAGGATTTTGAAGAAAAATCAGATAAAAAAGACAATAAGAAGGATAAAAAAGAAGACAAAGCAGCCGAAACAAAAGGTACTTTAGTTTATCCGTTTTTACCTTTCGGAAATGAAAAACTACCAACAGCTCAGACGTTTTTGATTAAAAATGCAACCGTTTGGACGAACGAGGAAGACGGTATTTTAGAAAATACAGACGTTCTTATCAAAAATGGTAAAATCACTAAAGTAGGCAAAGACCTAAAAGCAGGTGGCGCAATCGAAATTGACGGAACAGGCAAACACCTCACAGCAGGTATTATTGATGAGCATTCTCACATTGCGATTAGTCGTGGCGTGAATGAAGGAACGCAGTCGAGTTCGGCAGAAGTGAGTATTTCGGATGTCGTCAATTCTGAAAATATCCATATTTATCGTCAGTTATCTGGTGGCGTTACTACGTCGCAGTTACTGCATGGTTCAGCGAATCCAATTGGCGGACAATCCGCTTTGATTAAATTGAAATGGGGATACGCACCCGAAGAAATGAAATATAAAGGTAATGACCCTTTTATCAAATTTGCTTTAGGTGAAAATGTCAAACAATCGAATTGGGGCGACAATCATCGCACTCGTTTTCCTCAATCAAGAATGGGAGTAGAGCAGGTTTTTGATGACCATTTTACACGCGCTCGTCAATACGAAGCAGCTATGAAAGCTGACCCTGTGAATACGCGTCGCGATATAGAAATGGACGTTATTTTGGAAATTATCAACAAAAAACGCTTCATCACTTGTCACTCTTACGTTCAGTCAGAAATTAATATGCTGATGAAAATAGCTGAAAAGCATAATTTCCGTATCAATACATTTACACACATTTTGGAAGGTTACAAAGTGGCTGACAAGATGGTCAAACACGGTGCTGGTGGTTCTACTTTTTCAGATTGGTGGGCGTATAAGTACGAAGTAATCGACGCAATTCCTTACAATGGCGCGATTATGCATGAGCAAGGAGTTGTAACTGCTTTCAATTCTGATGATGCAGAAATGGCGCGTCGCTTGAATCAAGAAGCTGGTAAAGCGGTGATGTATGGTGGTGTTTCGCAAGAAGAAGCCTTGAAATTTGTTACGCTTAATCCTGCAAAATTGCTACATATTGATGATAAAGTAGGTTCAATCAAGGTTGGAAAAGATGCCGATGTGGTACTTTGGACGGCTAATCCTTTATCAGTTTATGCAAAAGCAGATTATACGTTCATTGAAGGGATTAAGTTTTTTGATAGAGCGGAAGACTTGAAAAAACGCGAAAAGGTAAAAACAGAGCGTGCTAGATTAATTCAAAAAATGATTGCAGCCAAAAAAGGTGGTGCGAAAACACAACCTGTAAAAGTGAAATCTGAAAAGCATTATCACTGTGATACGGTGCATGATGAAATGAAATAGAGCATTTATTTCACGCAGAGTTGACGGGAGAAGCAGAGGGCGCAGAGTATTATTAGTTATATTTTTTCTTTTTTATAAAAAAAGAAAACCTCTTGTAACTCTGCTTCTCCCCAAACTCTGCGAGAAACAAAAAAATATAAAAGGATGAAAAAAATATTGTTATTCATATTCGCTTTGAGTGTCTTTCAATTCGCTCAAGCACAACAAACGCCTGCACCCGAGCAATCTGGGGCGATTATGGTTGTAGGTGCAACGGCGCACATCGGTAACGGAACGGTTATCGAAAATAGCGCAATTGGTTTTGATAAAGGAAAAATTACCTTCATCGGAAAAGCTAGTGAAGCAAATCAAGCAGGACATAAAGTCATTGATGCCAAAGGAAAACACGTTTATCCTGGGTTGATTGGAGGAAATACAAGCCTTGGTTTGGTCGAAATTGAGGCAGTTCGCTCAACTCGCGATAATGCGGAAGTTGGGGCATTTAATCCGAGTATTCGCTCGGTGATTGCTTATAATACGGACTCACGCGTAACGCCGACAGTTCGCTCAAATGGCGTTTTGATGGTGCAAGTTGTACCGAGTGGCGGTTGGATTTCGGGGCAATCAAGTATTGTAGAATTGGATGGTTGGAATTGGGAAGATGCTTCTTACAAAACCGATGATGGTATTTGGATGGCTTGGCCTCAACCTTATGCGCGTAGCGGTTGGTGGGCAGAACCTGGTGGCGTAAGTGCTAACAAAAAGTATCAAGAACAGATAAGAACTTTAAAGGACTTTTTTAAAGATGCGAAAAGCTACATCGACGGAGAACCGAAGGTTAAGAACTTGAAATTTGAAGCGATGCGCGGGCTTTTTGACGGTTCTAAACAGCTTTTTATCAAAACAAATTATGTAAAAGCGATTATGAGTGCGGTGGAAATGGCGGAAGAGTTTGGTGTAAAATACGTTATTGTAGGCGGTCAAGATGCGTGGCAAATGACGGATTATTTGAAAAAACACAACACCAGAATCATGTTGTCAAAAACGCAGCGTTTGCCTAATCGCGACCATGAAGACGTTGATCAAGCGTTCAAAACGCCTGTGGCACTTCAAAAAGCAGGTATTGAATATTGTATCATGTTTAATGATGCGTGGCAAGTTCGTAATTTACCATTTCAGGCTGGTCAAGCTGTTCCTTTTGGTTTGAGCAAAGAGGAGGCTTTGAGTAGCGTGAGCCTGAATGTGGCTAAAATTTTGGGTATTGACAAGACGGTTGGTTCTTTGGAAAAAGGAAAAGACGCGACTTTGGTGGTTTCTAATGGGGATATTTTAGACCCGTTGACGAATCAAGTAACGCACGCTTTTATTCAAGGAAAAGCGATTGATTTGGATAATAAACAAAAGAAATTGTATCGAAAATTTAAGGCGAAGTATGCCGAAGAGAAGTAAAAAATTGTTGAGCGAAAGCGAAATTCCGATTATTTCGGGAACAATGACTTTTATTCTGAGGAGATATTTTTAGTCGAATAAATTCGACGGTACAAAACAAAACAAGATGAATTGGGAAAGCGGTAAAAGGCTAACCTAGTTCATCTTGTTTCGTTATGCGGCTTCAAGAACGTGGGAGTTCATCGCTACGTTTTCACCAAAAAGGACATCTTCGTCACTTTCGTCTGATGCGATAGCTAATGGTTCATTGTCTTCTAATCCGCTTAATTTTTTGTCGGTGACATTTTTATTCAAAAAGTCGTTCAATCTGTCAATATTCAAGCTGGTTTTGATTTCACCAAACTCATTGAGCATACTGTCTTCACCCCAGAAGGCGATTGGACGCTCTTCATGAATGGTGATTCTTAATTTATCCGGCCACAACTTAGTCATTGATGCCGAGTAAACCCAAGTATTAAATTCCAACTCTGTTTCCAAATTCTTTGCATCTAACAAATACAAATTCGTAGAAACAAATGGCTCGATAATCGGTTGTAACTCTTGCTGATCCAGATATTTCAGGTCACCCGTTACTTCTACCGATTGAATCGTTAAATTCTCTGGGCGATTAATCCAAATGTATCCCGCCGCGATTAAAAGCAATGGCGCTAGCAGCAACAAAAATCCGGAAACCCTTCCCCAGTTAACTGAGATATTTGGCCTCCAACGCTCCGCAATAGGCTGCTTTATTGTCTTACGACGAGTAGCCTGTGGGCGTTTCTTTTTAGGTGCCTGAGTTGCCATGATTTTACCTCGAGGTCTCCAATATTT
>CAKZLT010000143.1 GCA_937127195.1 uncultured Saprospiraceae bacterium | reverse complement strand
TAGATTTATTTTAAAAAATATATAACCGAATGGAATACTTTCACGGTGAAACTCCTGATAACTACGAACAGAAGTGCCTTTGCGTATTAGTTGTTGATACTTCTGGCTCAATGGCGGGAGAACCTATCAGACAATTAAACCGAGGATTACAGGAATTTTATAAGGCAATTGAAGAAGATATGACGGCGGCTAACCGCTTAGAAGTCTCGATTGTTACCTTTGGTAGTAGTATAAAAACGACTCAAGAACCTGCTTTAATTGATAATTTTAGAATGCCAGAACTCCGAACTAGCGGAACAACAAAGTTAGTTGATGGTGTGCGTGTCGCGATGGAAAGCATCGAAGGACGCAAGCGTTGGTACAAAGAAACAGGACAGCCATATTATCGACCAATTATGGTATTGATGACCGACGGCGAACCTGATTATGACCAAGATATTGACGGACTTTCTATCGAAATTGACGATGCTGTAAATAGTAAGAAGTTTACTTTTTTTGGTTTAGGTGTAAAAGGCTACAACCACAAAAAATTGGCGCAAATCTGTCCAGTTCTTACGCCTCCGTTACCATTGGAAGGCTATCGTTTCTCTGAGTTTTTCAAATGGTTGAGTAATAGTATCAGTATTATTACGAAGTCAAAAGAAGGTGAAGCGATTAATTTACCACCTGTGAGCGGTTGGACTCAAATGGAAATCTGATTTTAATTAATAATTAAAAATTAATAATTAAAAATTGCCCTTATTGTTGCTTTTCTTTTTTATAAAAAAGTGAATGATAATAGCAAATAGTTATTAATTCAATACTGTTGATAACGTGGTAAATAAAAGTTTTTATAAAAAAAGAAGAAACTAAAAGAGCCAAACTAACAGCGGTAGCTAATTATTAATTGATAATTATTAATTATTAATTAAGAAAAATGAATACATCGAATTGGACGGTTGCTTACAATTCAGCGATAGGCAATCTACATATTCGCGAAAATATCCCTTGCCAAGATAGTTCTAAATATGAAGCCATAGGCGATAATTTAGGTGTTGCGGTAGTAGCGGATGGTGCAGGTTCTTACTCCAATTCTCATATTGGTTCAGAAGAAGCTGTGACTAGGGCGTGTCAATATTTCAAGGAAATAGCTGTTCAGAAAAACTGGACAACCGTGACGAATTTGCCAACACAGGAAGAATGGCATAAGATTTCGATGAAAATACTTCGTCAAGTCCGAGACGAATTGACTGAACTCGCAGAAGAACGAGGAATTTATCCCAATTCACTTTCTTCGACGATTATTGTGGTGATTCATGCACCCGATTTTTTGATGGTGACGCATATCGGAGACGGACGAGCGGGGTATTCTAATGGTAAAAAGTGGAAAGCAGCTATGTTGCCTTATCAAGGGGCAGAAGCCAATGAAACGATTTTTCTGATGTCAGACTTTTGGGATGTAGAAGAAAATGTAAAAAGAGTGGTGCAAGCTCATATTTTTGAAGAACCAATTGAAGCCTTTGTTTTGATGTCTGATGGTTGTGAAAAATCGGCTTTCGAAATGAATATGTATAACGAAGAAACAGAAAAATATTTCGACCCAAATCGACCTTTTGATAAATTCCTTAATCCTAATATAAACGGATTGCGTGCCATGCGCCGCGATGGAAAAACTCAAGATGAAATCAACGCCATGTGGCTCATGTTTTTGGAAAAAGGCACAAAGCATTTTCAATCGGAAGTTGATGATAAAACAATGATTTTGGGCGTTCAGCAGGAAAAATTATTAATTATTAATTAATAATTAATAATTAATAATTAATAATTTCTGATTATAACGAATTGCAGTGACGCACCTAAAGGTGCTTATACTCTTTTAATCACAAAATTGCTACAAACAGTGCCGCAGCTCTGCTGCTAAAGAACATATTTATAGCAGCA
>CAKZLT010000142.1 GCA_937127195.1 uncultured Saprospiraceae bacterium | reverse complement strand
CTGATACACCTGATTACTTGTCGGATGGTTGGTTACACGTTAAGCTCTTATTAGTGGTATTATTGACTGGATATAATCATTATTGTAAGGCTTTAATGAGAAAACTCGCCAATGATACCAATACTATTTCTTCTGAAAAAATGCGTGGATTGAATGAAGTTCCAACCTTATTTTTGGCGGCTATTGTTCTTTTGGCTGTTTTCAAAAGCCTTCTAAACTTCGGAATTGCTTTTGCAGGATTATTTGCTTTTGGTTTTTCTCTTTTTATGGGGATTCGTTTTTATAAAAAACAACGTGCTAAGAAAGGTTGGGAGAAATAGTTGTTTTGAACCACAAAGATATAAAGGAAACAAACCTTTGTATCTTTGTGGTTCAAAACAACTATTTCTTCAAATCCAAAATAACCATTGCCCACTCCTCTCCGTCATCCATATAAGTATGCAAAATCACAAATCCAACCTTTGCATGTGCTTTCATTGAGCGCAGATTTCGAGTAGCTACTTCCGTAATCATATAATCAAAATCCGCTTTCGTTTGGCTAATTAGCTGTTGATACAAACCTTTGAATAAGCCTTTTCCACGATACGCTTTTTCAATACAAACTTGCCCCATCACGAAATATCTGGTTTCATTGAGTTTCCTTTCTCCATAAGAGAATTTTTCAATAAGCTCAAACATCGGTATCAAAACGGGGATTTCTTTTCCAAATGCCTGAGTCATCATAAGCGCGTAGCCAACTACTTGATTATTATCTTTTGCTATTGCGTGAGGAAAAGGTGAATTCATCGCGGCAATCAATTCTACACTATGTTTTACTGTAACAAAGCCTTCGGAAATAGCTTCTTCTTTAGAAATATTACCTTTTAAGTTTTTGGCTTGCAAATCAATTATTTGCTGAAATTCCATTAGAGTTGATGCGCCGCAAAATATCATTTGTATTGAGTTTTTCTCCGTTACTAAAGTGAATTTATATTTTTATCAAAAAAAATGGAAAGGCATTCAAAGCCTTCATAGAGCTTTTTATATCTATCCTCCACAGCCACCACAACCTCCTCCGCAGCCGCCACCACAACTAGAACCACATGAACCGCAGCTAGAACCATAGCTAGTGCTGCTAGCATTTTGAGTAACATAATTGGCTATCGGGACAAAAGAAGCTGCAAAAACAGCAGTTCCGCCCAATAAATAATCCCATTGCCAGTGATTTTTACTATTCATTTTACCAGCAGATACTTTATCAGAATAATGCTTAATTAAGACTTTAGATGGCAAAAACATTGATAAATTTCCTAAAAAGATAGCAACTGTAATGATTAGCATAATTAGAAGAACAACCAATATCATAACAGGCTTTTCTCGACTCACACCAATTGATAATCTAGCAACACCCAACATTAATAAAGCTCCTGTAATCACAAAATTGAAAGTAAAAAGATTAGAAAATACTTTTAATTTAGAAAAGTATGATTTAAGCTCTTTCATAGAATTTTCAATATTTAGAAACAATGGATTACGAACCAAATGAGTCAAAAGCTGAGGATAATACGTTGTTCCTAATGACTTTAGTGTTTCTAAGATTTGATATTCATCCAAACTATCGGACTTCCTGTTTTTCACTAACGATAACTGGTCTTTATCCAAACCTATTTTACCATTTACAATGGCTTGATTAGTCACACCATTAATAACATCTTGGATATTATTTCTTTTCAAATAAATGAGTTCTAAAGGATGCAAATTAAAGATAAATCCATCTTTATCTAAGTTATCAAAAGTCTTTTTTAAATAATTTTTATTAAAAACGTATAGAGATGAAAGCGTTCCAATAGCCAATAAAAGATAACCTCCAATGAAGTTCAATCCTTGGATTTTCATATAAAAAGGCTCTAATAAATAATGCCCCACGACACATAAAACGCCAAAAAACATTATACCTAAACCAATCACACTATTATTATCTAATCTAGCCTTTTCTAGTTCAAGGCTGTCATACATTCCCATAAAATTCCAAATATGGGCAGGTTGCTCACCGAAATTCTGTTCGTAAAGCTGAGTTGTTCTTTCTTTAGCTTCTCTAAATTTTGCGGCTTCTGCCCTATCGTGTGTTGATGGTATATGTTCAATTTTCTTACCTAGCAAAAGACAGAATTTCTTATACGATTTGGTATAAATTAAATGCTGATGCCAAACAATATCTACTATTTCAGAAGGAGAAACCATTGCGCTGGCAGTAGCAGCAAGGTACATGAACTTCTTGTATTCAATAATTGCTTCATTTGTAAAATTTCTTGTCCAGTTGTTTTCTTTTGCTAATCGAGTGGTAAAGGTGTACTCACTCATCTGTCGATCCAAATCAAATGCTAATACGTTTTCAAAAAGTTGGTTATTCATGAATTAATAGTTTTGATTAAAAGCATCGAGATGAGCTTCCTCATCCTACTTTATTTCAGTTTTTTTGTAAATAGTAGGAATTTCTTTTAAAATGAAATCTTATTAGATATAGATGAATAAAATTTCGATTAGTGAAGATTTTTGACAAAAAAACTCTTGAAAGCTTCTTGATGATAAGTCAAAGTCATTAAAAAAGTGGCTGATTCTAGTGATGCCCCCAAAATATAGAAAAAGGCGTATCTATATAGATACGCCTTAACCAAAGAAAAATGAAAAAACAACTAGTTTTTTTATATTTTAAAATTATTTGGAGTGTTATTTTTGTTTCTTTTTATAATGCACTTAATGAAGCAGTGTAAGCTATAAAATAAGCGGTAGTCAAAATAAATGACCAATAGATAATTTGTAAATTTCTCTTTTTAATTGTTTTAGATTGACTCATGATTTCTAATTTTTAATTTGGTTTTCATATTGTTTGCTGTATAAATGTAAAGAGAAATAAAAACGTGACACGGAGGAAATAAAAAAAGTCACTTTTTATAAAAAAAAAATTACCCACTTCTAGTTTTACGCATAACATCAATAAGAAATTCAAATCGAAAAGATGCAATAATAGATTTCATTAGTCGCATTAATCCCCTAAAATACCTAAATCATCAAGTTTGATGATTTACTAAATTAGCATCAACACTATTGATATTTAACTTATTTTCACTCAAATACTAAAAAGTTTAGCCTATTATAGTTTCAATAGTTTTCTATAAATTGGATTATTAGCTTCAAAACCTATCTTATAATTATTTCAATGCCTTTAACCATTTTGCATTAAGAAACTTTTGATATAACGATTTATGCTATAAAAGCAATTTAATTAAATCGGGAGAATTTTATTTACATAAATTACCATCTGAGTAAAATATTTTTACATTATTTTTAAAAATTCAATACAAATAAGAACCATAAATCATTCAATAAGTAGTCAATCAAGTAAATAACCAGCTATATTTAGCTTCAATTTTTTTATAAAAAATAACGAAAAACTAGTACTTGAATTAATAGAAACATTTAAAAAGAGGAGAAATTAACATTTGAGTAAAATAAAAACCAGAAAAACACTAAATAACTTTAACCCAAATTATTCTGTTTTCTTTTTTACAAAAAAAAGAATCAATTATTCATTATTGAATAATTGATTCTTTCTTATGATTTTTTGAATAAAAATCTATAAATATTTCACCTCATTAATAGACTTTATTCTAATTAGTAAAAGCCAATATATCAGCTTTTGTTAGTCCACCTTCATTAGCCGTCATTTTATTAAAATATAAAATCATTGATGGCAAATTTTTATAACGAAAGCCTCTTTTTCCAATTCTTTTGACTAACTCTGGCGTTGCTGAAAAGTACTTTTTAGCTAATCGTTTATAATTATTTAAGGTAATTAATTCCGCTTTATCCCCAATTCCTATATAAAAGTTCTTATCCGCATTCAAAATCCATTTAAGAAATTTCTCATTTTTTGTAGAAAACATTTTTTCAGTCTCCTCATATATATCTTCTTTTAATGCAGAATATAATTTTACTGCACCATCTATTTCTAGATTCATAGCAACTTCTACTGGTTTTTCATCTATTGAAGTATCTATTAATAGAGAATCATTATTCCCCAATAGAGAAGCATGATTAATGATAATTGCGATTGATAATAATAATATTGTTTTTTGATTCATGACTAAATTTTTATGTTTGGTAGTTTTCATTTTACACAAAGTTTACATTAATTTAACATTAAAACAAATTTAAAGACCATTTAATTCCAAATCAGGCTCAAATAGCCAAAAAATCACTCTATCTAAGCCTATTATTTAGTAAAACCTCGCCTTATAAGTTCAACTCATAAATAAAGTAGTGATACAGATAAGTGATTCTCCACAAAAAATTCAGCCATATCTTTTATAAAAAAATACTCTTGGAAGTTATTTTTTCTCTGTTACTAAGTATTGAAAGTAGATTTCTTATGAAAATTACATAGGGCTAAAATGTTAATACTAAATTAACATTATGCATATATTTAATTGATAGTAAAAAAAGACTTTTGCACTCATAATAATATTTCAATATTTAATTAAAGACTTTTTAAGGACCCATAAGCCACCCTGAAAGAAGAAAGCCCGCCAGGGATGATTTACAATGCGTCAGCCAAATTAACCAGCCCACATTGCCCAGCCCTTCTTAAACCCCATCTCAGTAAAGGAAAGCAGGAACTGGCAGGTAAGAGAAAAAGTGAATTTGTCAGTGAGAGTGTTCCTGTTACCTGTAGTGGTGTTAGTGACGCCATTCACCGTCCCCTCCACATCTGTCTCGTCTGCCCGCTGCACGTAAGCTCTGTGTGCATCAACCTAACCTGACGAGGCTGTAACTCTAATCCAGCCACATGATTGGCTCGGCATGGCGCTATTCTCATTCTCATTGGCTGCTTGCGTTGTCGGCCAAACATAGACGACATGAGTTGTATCAAGGAAAAGTTACACATACTGTCTATATCTGAATTGAGAATATACTTTTGGATGACATGTTTGTGTAATGTGTGATATTTCTTTGATATTTTGTCTACCATTGACAGAGTGGCATATATTTTACTTGTTGGTAAGCAGAACTCGAGCATCAGGTCCGTCTGTATTA
>CAKZLT010000141.1 GCA_937127195.1 uncultured Saprospiraceae bacterium | reverse complement strand
GGCACTGTTTGTAGAAATTGGCTATAAATGTCGAATAAAGCGCCTTTAGGTGCGTCACTGCAAAATGTTACAAGCAGGTATTTTTAATTTTTTTATTAAAAAACAATATCTTGCTTCTCAAATTCTAAAACAGTCTAATATGACAAATGAAGTAGCACTGAAGCAGTTTAATAAAATCAAAAACCAACATCTATTTTTATCAATGATTCTTGATATGGTTGGAATGTTGACTTATTTGATACCTCTTTTGGGAGAAGTGGGCGACGTAATATTTGCCCCATTTTATGGATTGGCGATTTTTATAATGTATAGAAGACGAATGCTTTCGGCGGCAATCGGTGGAACTACGGGGCTAATTGAAGAGTTATTACCAGAAACGGATATTATTCCGACGGCGACCATTATGTGGATTTATACTTATATAATGAGAAAGGATAAAACGCTGAATGATTTTGTAAAAGAAAAAAATAAGGAAATTGAAGCTTTGAATAATTTGAAGCAACTTGATTAAAACAATTGTGGTCAATCTGTTTTGAGTGACCTGTTTTTTTAGAAAAAAAGACAAATGAAAAAAAACATCGAAACTATATCAATTCTATTTACTCTAATTCTATCCTTCCTTTTAGGAATAATTTCTATTGAAATTTTGGGAGAATACGGCTGGACTATTTTTGTCTTAATTCCATTTCTGATTGGTTTTATTCCGTCATTTGTAACAAGTAAAGTGAAAGAAATATCTAGAAATAAATCTTATCAATTGGGATTTATTACTTTGGGATTCGCTTGTTTAGGCTTATTAATATTCGCTCTCGAAGGGTTAATTTGTATTATAATGGCTTCGCCTATTTTAGTATTATTGACATTATTAGGCGCTTACCTAGGATATATATCACAAGGTAAAAAAGTAATGAATTCGACCAATACGATTGCCATTCTATTATTAGCTACCATTGGTTTGATGAGCTTTGATAGAATGAATGAACCCAAAGATTTAATTCCTGTCAGAACTACAATCGTCGTTAATGCGCCCATTGAAGATGTTTGGACAAATGTGGTGACGTTTAATAAAATTGATGAACCGACCGATTGGATATTTAATACAGGAATTTCTTACCCAACGGATGCAACGATAGAAGGAGAAGGAGTTGGGGCGATTAGATATTGTAATTTTACGACGGGGAGTTTTGTCGAACCAATCACAACATGGAATGAGCCCAACTTATTAGAGTTTGATGTAAAAGAACAGCCAATACCTATGAATGAAATGAATCCTTTTTGGGATGTTCATCCACCTCATTTGGATGGTTATTTTAGGTCGTACAAAGGTCAATTTAAGTTAACCAAAATTGATGACACCACCACTCAACTAGAAGGAACGACTTGGTATCAAGTCGATATTACGCCTGAAATCTATTGGAAATATTGGTCAGATTTCATTATTCATCGAATACACAAAAGGGTATTGAACCATATTAAAAAAGAAGCTGAAGAAGTAGAAAAAAGAATTAACTAATGGGCAAAAGTAATCTAGTATTAGAAAGGGTATAACACCTTTATTATCAAAAGTTATTCAATCATCCTATCATTCACTAATTCTATCATTATATTTAACTAATGGAAACACCATCAAATAAAAAGCTAACTTGGAATGAATTTATGAAAGTAGAAATGAGAATTGGAACAATCATTTCTGCCGAAAAATTTAAAGAAGCGAGAAATCCTTCTTATAAAATGGTGATAGATTTTGGTGAATTTGGACAACGAAAAACCTCTGCCCAAATCACAAAATTGTATAGTACCGAAGAGATAATTGGCAAACAAGTGGTTGCAGTTATCAATTTTCCACCAAAACAAATAGCCAATATGATGAGTGAATGTCTTTTACTCGGAGGAGTTGGAGACAATGATGAAGTAACTCTCATTGAACCTGAACGAAGCGTCAAAAATGGAACACGAATCGGATAAAATAATAAAACAACAAGCCATGAATCTTAATCCAGAAGTAACTAACTACATCAATAACGCTTCCATAGAGCAAATAGAACTACTAGAAGTATTAAGACAATTGATACACGAAAGTGTGTCCAATATATCAGAAGCTATCAAATGGGGTTTTCCTGTTTTTAGTAATAAAAAGGACTTCACGTATTTCAGATTTTCAAAAAAACACATCACTCTAGGATTTTATAATTTTGAAAAAATAGAAGACTTTGAAAATCTCTTAGAAGGTACTGGAAACACTTTAAGGCATATCAAAATCAAGAACAAAAGTGATATAAATGCTGAATTATTGACTAAATGGTTTCAAGCTATTTCGGGTTAATTAAATACTCGCACAAAATCAATGAACTATCTAAAGTGGCATAACGCCTTGATTATCAAAATTCATTACAAAGCATCAATTTCTACAAACAGTGCCGCAGTTCTGCTGCTAATGAAGCCTATTATATAGCAACAGAACTGCGGCACTGTTTGTAGAAATTGATTATAAATGTAGAATAAAGCGCCTTTAGGTGCGTCACTGCAAAACGTTACAAGCAGAAAATTTTCAATATAGATTAGTATTACTTCTTATAAATATAAGGCACTCCGACTTTCAACCCCTTCAAAGCAACCGCTATCCCTTTAGGCGGAATCGTCAATTTTCGGCGTTTCAAATCAATCCAAGCCCCTTTTGCGGTGATATGTGCTGCTTTTTCGCCTTTTTGATTAAAAATTTCGTGATGCACGACCCATCGACCGCCATCTTCCGAGACTTCACCTTGTAGCAAATTCACGGTAATTGTCTCGTCAGTTTTGAGTTCTTTGATAAAGGAACATTCTTCTTTGAATAAAATAGGTCCAAAATTCTGCTCGTTTCTCGCTTCTGTATTAAAGCCAATATCTGCAAAAAAACGCATTCGAGCGTGCGCACCATATTGATAATAACTCGAATGACTAACGTGTCCGTTCGGGTCAGCGTCTGACCAAGCGACTTCTATTTGCTTTTCGTATGATTTCATATTCTAGTTAATATCTAATAATTTTGTCCGAATACTTAAGTACATTAGGAAAGTTAATCCGTTCTAAATGTCATAAAAGTACTAATGAAGGTTCTATACAGAAACGTATTGATACAAAAATGATTTCATCGAACGCAATTTTAAAAAAAAATTAGTAAACGTGACCTTTTTTATCAAATTCTATCAAATTCCATCAAGTTCAATTACATTTGAAGACCAAATTGAAGTTCAATTGGTTCTGGAATAAGCGCTGGATCATCGCCAATCATTTGTCGAATATCAATTTCAATTCCTCTTGACATGGTAGTGATTGGAATATCATTTCCATTGCCTTCAAATGGGTTTTCGGTAGTTTCACCAATGCGCTCCATTGTATGAAAAATCCAAGAAACAATAGCCGTAAAAGGTACTGTAAACCATATAAAATAAGTTCCGACATACTCAACTATTATATGGATAGGACTCGAATGAACTTTCATGTGTTCATGAATATCAAGTACGACAGATTTCCCTATTTCTTCAAATTCATGCATCATGCCTAATGGCAATAGAATGATAAATATCCAGACAAAGAAATAGTTTAAAGTGGCAAACTGTCGAGGGTAAGGAAAATTTTTGATGCGTTCTACTTTACCCTGTAAAGTGAAAAATTCGGTCATCATACTTTGCATTTCCATATGTCGAAAATCTTCAATCAAACCATCATCTAACAACCTTCTTAAATGATTTGATTGTAAGTTTAAGCAAGCAGCTTGCTTATTTTTTTTACTTAAAATTTCCTTTTTTTCAACTTCATTAACATAGCCATCTAGCTCTTCATCTAATGAGTAAGCCCATTCTCGAACCTCTACGTTTGATAGGTATTCTTGTTCAGCCGCATCAGAAATGCTTCCTTCCCAAGGTTTATGTTGACGAAGTGCGTGTCTCAAGCTAGTCATCCAAGCAATATGCCTCATAACTATTTCTTTTCTAATTTTAAATAATTCGTCGTCTGTTAAAGGATTTTCAGTATGTTTATTAGAGATAAAATCGTTTATCATTAAAGTAAATGAACGTGAAGCGTTCACGATACCACCATAGATTTTTCGGGCTTCCCACAATCTATCGTAAGAGGCATTATTCTTAAAACTAATTAAAAATGAGATTGCAGTTCCTAAAACCCCCAAAGGTAACCAAGGTACGTGTAGCCATTTTAAACCAACAACATCAAATAGAAAAACAGGAATTGTAGCAATGAGTAAAAATAAATAAATGTGCCTGCGAGTCCATTTAAGAACCACTTTTACAGGAAAAACTCTTTTAGTGTACATAATTTTTAAAGCATTGTTAAAGTTCAAATATAATCTTTTTGAATTCATATATTTGATAATTAAACCAAACCACCAACTACAATGAAAAGACTACTTTTTCTATTCTTATTTATCTCTTTGTCATTATCTGCCCAAGAAGTAGATTTATCTTATTATTTACCTAAAGATGTAACTTATAATTCTGAAATACCAACACCAAAGTCTGTAATTGGTCATGAAGTAGGTGAGTGGCACGTTACACACGACAAATTAGTTGAATATATGAAAGCCTTGGCAGCTTCTTCAGATAGGATTTCTATTGAAAACAGAGGAACTACTTTTGAAGGAAGGCCTTTACTATTGTTAACAATTACTTCACCTAAAAATCATCAGAATTTAGAATTAATTAAAGCAAAACATATTGAGGCTACTAATACAAGTTCTGTAGATGTTTCTAATAATCCAATTGTTGTGTATCAAGGTTTTTCTATTCATGGGAATGAGCCAAGTGGAGCAAATGCTGCTTTAGCTGCGGCTTATTATTTAGCTGCTGCTGAAGGAAATCTGGCAAACGTACTTTACCTATAAAACATAAACCTTGAGAGTCTTTTTTATCGGCAGTTATTAAATCGGCTTTTGCTGCAATCTCACGTACTTCTGGTTTTTGAAGCTCTCCAATTGGAAACAAGGCTTTTGCTAATTGCTCTTGAGAGAGTTGACATAAAAAATAAGACTGATCCTTATTATTATCTTGTCCTGCTAGTAATTGAAAAGT